>PNJE01000007.1 GCA_002877915.1 Candidatus Aminicenantota bacterium | reverse complement strand
TTGACGGCGTCAACCGGGTGGTTTACGATATAACCTCCAAGCCACCTGGAACAATTGAATGGGAATAAGTCTTGCTTTGGTGAATCATTAAGGGCTGAATAAAATGGATAATTCTTTCATTCATCTGCATGTTCATACTGAATACAGCATTCTCGATGGCGTCCTGAGAATATCTGACCTGGTAGAGACGGCCTATCAATTCAATATGCCGGCAGTAGCGATTACCGATCACGGCAACATCTTTGGGGCGATTGAATTTTTCAAGGCTGCTAAAAATAAAGGTTTAAAACCTATTCTCGGCTGCGAAGTTTATTTAGCGCCAAAATCCCGCCTGGAAAAGAAACCTGGAAATGGAGATGAAGGCGGTAATTACCACCTAATCCTTTTAGTCAAAGATGAAAAAGGCTATCGAAACTTATGCCAGCTTATCACCAGTTCTTATCTCGAAGGATTTTATTATCGTCCCCGAATCGATAAGGAAATTTTGCGTCAGCATTCAGCCGGCCTGATTGCCCTTTCGAGCTGCCTCAAAGGAGAGATAAATGACTTCCTCCTGAAGGACATGGAAGATAAAGCTGAAGCGGCTGCTCGCGAGTACCTGGAAATTTTCGGTGAAGAAAATTTCTATCTGGAAATTCAGGACCACGGGCTACCTGAGCAGAAAAAGATATTACCTAAAATAATCGAACTATCCAGAAAATTAAATATTCCCCTGGTGGCCACCAACGATGTGCACTTCCTCAGACAGGACGACGCCCAGATCCAGGACGTTTTGCTCTGTATTCAGACGGGCAAAAAATTATCCGATACCGACCGAATGCATTTTTCCAGTGATCAATTTTATTTCAAATCATCAGCCGAAATGCGGGAGCTGTTTAAAGATTATCCAGAAGCTCTGAACAACACCCGTCATATCGCTGCCCGCTGCCACTTCGAATTTCCTTTTACCGGTCATTTTCTCCCGCACTTCCAGGCACCGGACAAAAAGAATCTCCGGGATTATTTTGAAGAAGTTGTCAACCAAGGTTTCAATCAGCGTCTTCCCCTTATCCAGGAAAAAATAAATAAAGGATTGAATCCTCACAATTTAGAAGAATACCAGCAAAGGCTCGAGCGAGAAATCAAGCTCATCGAGCATATGGGATTCGAGGGTTATTTTTTAATTGTCTGGGATATGATCAGGACCGCTCGAGAACGAGGTATACCAGTTGGCCCAGGGAGAGGTTCAGCGGCCGGAAGTTTTATAGCCTATTGCTTAGGAATTACCCAGATCGATCCGATTGAATACGACCTGCTTTTTGAGCGTTTTTTAAACCCGGAAAGAATCAGTCTACCTGATATTGACATTGATTTCTGTGGACGCCGGCGTCAGGAAATCATTGATTATGTTACCGAGAGATATGGCCAGGAAAATGTTTGTCAAATTGTGACCTTTGGAACGATGGCCGCCCGCCAGGCCATCCGGGATGCCGGCCGGGTAATGGAAATACCATTAAGTGAAGTGGATCGAGTGGCCAAGTTGATTCCGGCTCAGGGACCAAGTTCAAATATCGAAGGGGCCTTAAAATCCATCCCCGAACTAAAGGAAATATATCAAAAAAATGAACGGATCGCCAAATTATTAGATGTCGCCCGGAAACTTGAAGGCCAGGTTCGTCATCCTTCCATCCACGCCGCCGGGATAGTAATTTCTCCCCGACCACTGGTCGAATATATACCTCTTTATCAGTCAACCCGTGGTGAAATCACCACCATGTTTCCAATGGGTGATATCGAAGCGATTGGCTTACTCAAGATGGATTTGCTCGGGCTTCGCAATCTGACGGTCATCTCTGATGCCCTGGCCCTGATAGAAAAAGATACCCATGAAAAAATTGACCTGGATAAAATTCCACTCGATGATCCCTTAACCTTCGAAATCTTTCAAAGAGGAATGACCGATGGTGTCTTCCAGTTCGAAAGTTATGGGATGAAAGAATTGTTACGCCATTTCCGACCAGAAGAATTCCGGGACCTCATTGCTCTTAATGCCCTTTACCGCCCGGGACCACTTAAAAGCGGGATGACGGAAGAATTTGTCCAGCGGAAGCACCATCCCGAGAGAATATCCTATGAGCTGCGCCAGCTTGAGCCTATATTGAAAGAAACCCGGGGAATTATTGTTTATCAGGAACAGGTCATGAAAATTGCCACTGACCTGGCCGGTTTTACCCTGGCCGAAGCTGATGTCCTGCGCAAGGCCATGGGCAAAAAAGTCAAAGAAATAATGAAAGCCCAGCGGGAAAGGTTTGTTCAGGGAGCCAGGAAAAAGGGCATCCAGTCTTCTAAGGCAGAAAAAATATTTGACCAGATAGCTCAGTTCGCCGAATATGGGTTTAATAAGTCCCACAGTGCAGCTTATGCTTACTTAGCCTACCAGACTGCCTATCTCAAAGCTCACTATCCAGCCCATTTCCTGGCAGCTCTCCTGACTTCAGAAGCGGAAAAAGGAGAAACCTCGCAAATTGTAAAATATATAAACGAGTGCCGCGAACTGGGAATTCCGGTGCTGCCTCCAGATATTAACCATAGTTACTATCATTTTACCGTTGAAAACGGGCAAATCAGAATGGGACTTTCAGCTATAAAAAATGTCGGAGAAAATACTATCAACGAACTGATAAAATTGAGAGAAAAAAAGGGAGGCTTTCAGAATCTTTTCGATTTGTTTGAAGAATATGACTCACGGGTTTTAAATCGCAAGGCTTTAGAAAGCTTGATCAAAGCTGGGGCTCTCAGCTCTCTGGGGTGGAAGCGCTCACAGCTTTATCAGTTAATCGATACCCTGATTGAATATGGTCATCAACAGCAGAAAGCTCGAGAAGAAAAAGCCTCTTCTCTTTTTGGCGAAGAATATGTCCCCGCCCCGGAGATACCAGCTGAGGTCCTGACCATGGAGGAATGGGAAGAGCCGACTCTTTTGGCCTATGAAAAAGATGTCCTGGGAACTTATCTTACCAGCCACCCTCTGGCGTCATATCGCCATCGATTATCTAATTCCATCAGCCATACCATTGAAGCTCTTGACCCGGATGAAGATTTTGACCAGGAAGTTCGCTTAGCGGGGATAATTATCTCAATTAAACTTTTGAAAACCAGAAAAGAAGAGAGAATGGCTACTTTTGTTCTGGAAGACTTAACCGGGCAGATAAATGTTACCGTTTTCCCTGACGCTTATCTCAAGTTTAATCCTCACCTCCAGGAGGGAAAAATTATCTGGCTTAAAGGAAAGTTAACTGGCGATAGCTTTGAATCGAGAAAAATCATTGCCTCCCAGATAATTCCCATTAAAGAGGCTCTAGAAAAATTAGCCCGAAAGATCATCGTGCGCCTACCAATTGAAGCCATCGAGGAAGAAGATATCAGGCAGATGAAGCAGATTATTGAGGCTTTTCCTGGAGAATGCCCGCTTTATCTTCAATTGGAAAATTCCGAGGCCACCTGCCTGATTCAATCGCCAGAAGCCCAGGCTGTGAACCCTTCAGAAGAATTCCGGGAAAAAATAGAAAATCTTTTCGGACCGGGCTCGGTTTTTATTGAATATTGAAGATCACTGATTGACAGAAATCGCCTAAAAATGTAGAGTAAATTATCTGTTTTCTTACTATTTAAATTCTTGATTAGCTGAGAATTGACGTGGCTTATAACTTGATAGTAGCGGACTCCAGCCCAACCTTGAAAAAGATTTGCCAGTCTATTTTCTCTGAAGGCAGCTATAATTTGTTTTTCGCCAGTACCCAAGAAGAATTAAACCAGCTTCTGGACAAGATGGTGCCAGAAGCCTTGATTCTATCAGCCAGCTTGTTTGATTCACTGGAAGGATTCCTTCAAATAAACAATCGATTGCTTGCCATCGGTCGAGTACCAGTTTTCTTAATTGGGGGAACCTTTGAAACTTTGTCCGAAGAATATACCCAGATTTTAAAAGCTGAAAAAATTTTTATAAAGCCGTTTTATTCTGAAAGCTTAGCTGAAGCAGTAAAGGAAGCCATCGAGAAACGACGAGTCCCCGATACCATGCCTGAAGAACTACCTGAAGATACTCCGACTGGGTTTAATTCAACCTCTACCAACCTCTCTCCTGCTCTTCTGCGGGAAATCCGGCTGGCCGTCCAGCAAGAAGTTTTAGAAACAGAAAGGGAGCTGGAAAAAAGACTGCGTTCCAGTCTCCTTTATGAGGTTAAAAATATATTTAAAGAAAAGACTGAAATCCAAGAAACTGGATCCGACCATGAGCGAAAAAAAGGTTGAGACTACCATGAGCGAACTGAAGGAAAAAAATTTACTGGAAAAAACCTATGACCCGGGACCAGTAGAAGCCCGCTGGTCCAAGTTCTGGCTGGACGAAAAACTATTCGTGGCTGAGGTCAAATCAAAAAAGCCAAAGTTTTCCATCGTCCTGCCACCACCCAACGTTACTGGGGTGCTTCACATGGGCCATGCTCTTTGTTTTACCTTGCCCGACATTATTGTCCGCTGGAAAAAGATGCAGGGTTACAACACTATGTGGCTCCCAGGGACCGATCATGCGTCCATCGCTGTCCATAACGTTATCGAGCAAAGCCTGGCTGAGAAAGGCCTGACCCGCGAAAAAATCGGACGAGAAGAATTTTTGCGAATTGCCTGGGAATGGAAAAAAAAATACGGCGGCGTTATCACTAAACAATTGAAGCGGCTTGGCTGTTCCTTAGACTGGTCAAGAGAAAGATTCACCATGGATGAAGGATTTTCCCGGGCAGTAAAATACGTGTTCGTTTCCCTGTATAGAGAAGGGTTAATATATCGCGATTACTATCTGGTTAATCGTTGCCCTCGCTGCCAGACAGTTCTGTCTGATATTGAAATTGAACACCAGGAAGTTAAAGGAAAACTATGGTATATAAAATATCCGCTTCCCGGAACCGAAGATGGAATCGTAGTGGCCACTACCAGGCCTGAGACCATGCTGGGTGACACGGCGGTAGCTGTTCATCCTGATGATGAACGTTATTTCAGGTTTCACGGCCAGAAAGTGCTACTTCCAATTCAAAATCGCCTTATTCCTGTTATTACTGATGAGCGAGTGGAAAAGGAATTTGGGACAGGCGCGGTCAAAGTTACCCCAGCTCATGACCCGGTAGATTTTGAGCTCGGCAAGAAGCATAATTTGGAGCAGATAATTGTGATCGACGGACAGGGCAAAATGACCGAAGCCGCCGGAGAGGAATTCAAGGGACTCGACCGTTTCGCCTGCCGCACCAAGGTGGTGGAAAAGCTCAAGGAGCTTGGCCTGCTGGTCAAGGTGGAAGACTACACTCATTCAGTCGGCCACTGTTATCGCTGTAAGACCGTTATTGAACCTCACCTTTCCTGGCAGTGGTTTGTTAAAATTGAGCCCCTCGCCCGAGAAGCCATCAAGGCGGTAGAAGAAAAGAAAATAATTTTTATCCCGGAAAACTGGACCAAGACCTATTTTGAATGGATGTACAAAATTCATGACTGGTGTATCTCCCGGCAGCTCTGGTGGGGGCATCGTATCCCGGCTTATTACTGCCAGAATTGCCATCATCTGATGGTAGAAATGGAAGAGCCCAAATCTTGCGAGAAATGCGGTGGGCCGGTGGTGCAGGATGAAGATGTCCTGGATACCTGGTTTTCCTCTGCTCTCTGGCCTTTTGCCACCCTAGGCTGGCCCGAAGAAACAGAAGATTTAAAGGTGTTTTATCCCACAGATCTTATGGCTACGGGCTTCGATATTATTTTCTTCTGGGTGGCCAGAATGATTATGATGGGTTTGAAATTTATGGGCGATATTCCTTTTAAAGAAGTTTTCATTAATGGGCTGGTCCGCGACTTGAAAAAAAGAAAAATGAGTAAATCAGAGGGAAATATCATCGATCCATTAGAAATGATTGAAAAATATGGTACCGATGCCCTCCGATTCACGCTGGCTTCTTTAGCTGTTCCCGGAATGGACATCGCTCTTTCTGAAGAACGAATGGCCGGTTACCGGGCCTTCGCCAATAAAATCTGGAATGCTTCTCGCTTTGTTTTAATGAACCTGAGCGAAACAGCCGGCGAAATTGACCAGAAGACTTTGACTTTGCCCAATCGCTGGATTCGCAGCCGCCTGACCAAGGTTATCCAGCAGCTCAATGCTTCACTTAAGGAATACAAATTTTATGAATCAGCCGAAACCATTTACCATTTCATCTGGCACGAATTTTGCGACTGGTACATAGAATTTATCAAGCCAGAGCTTAAAGCCGGAAATAAGAATACTCAAGTGGTAATGGTCGACACCCTGGAAAAAATCTTACGGTTGCTGCATCCTTTTATGCCTTTTATTACCGAAGAGATCTGGCATCATTTACCTGGCACGGGGAAATCCCTACTAACGGCTACCTGGCCAGAAGCTGAAAATAGCTGGCTCGACCCAGAAGCTGAGCAGACTATGAAATTTCTGCAGGAGATCATCTCTGAAATTAGAACCATAAGAGCTGAAAATCGTCTGCCAGTGAAAGAGAAAGTTAATCTCTGGATAACTGGCGGACAGGACAGCCAAAAAATGGCTGAACCCTATCAGGAGGCTATCAAGCTGCTGGCTGGAGTTGAAAATATCGAATACGTCGACCAACTTCCAGCTAAGGAAAAATGGCTTAAGGGCTTAGCCGGGACTATTGAGGTTGGTCTCCAGTTAGCCAGGTCCATTGACTTTAGGCAAGAAAAGGAAAGATTGGGAAAAGAGTTGTCAAAAGTGAAAGAAGATATTAATCTTCTCGAGGCCAGATTAAATAACCCAGAATTCTTGAAAAAAGCACCGCAGCCTGTAGTTAATGAACATCAGCAACGGTTGGCCGAGTTAAAATTGAAAAAGGATCGGCTGGAGAAAAGCCTGGAAGATATTGAAAAAAATTTATAAAAATAAACTGATGATCGAGTCGTTTTCCGGACGAAAAGGTAGAGAAAAAATAAAGTTCGGTGATCTGACCTTTAGATTTTCCCGCTTGAGCTCGACGATGGATTTCGCCCGACAATTAGCCAGGCTCAATTATCCTGAAGGAACAGCAGTCATAGCTAAGGAACAGACAGCCGGGCGCGGCACCAAGGGGCGGGTCTGGCATTCAGCTCCAGGGAAAGGGCTGTATGTTTCTTTCATTTTAAGACCAATAGCCTGTTCCCTTTCTCTTCTTCCGCTGACCGTAGGGCTGGCGGCAGTGAAAGCAGTTGAAGAGGGTTCAGGAATCAGGGGCCAGCTTAAATGGCCGAATGATCTGATATTGGAAGGAAAGAAACTTGGAGGCATTCTCTGTGAAGGAATTAGTGAGGGTCAGAAATCTCAATATGCCATCGCCGGAATAGGGATTAACCTCAATCATTCAGCTAAGGAATTTCCGCCCGATATTTCAGAGACGGCTACCTCCTTATTTTTGGTTACTGGAAAGAACTATGATAATGATGAAATCTTCCATCTCCTATCCAAAAATCTCCAGTTCTGGTATAATGAGCTGGAAAAAGGGCAAGATAAAAAAATAATTGAAGAGTACCAAGCGAATCTTATTATCCTTAAGGGACAGAATTTAATTCTCAGGACGCCCGATGGGGAAATAAAAGGCCAGTTTGAAGGTATTGGCCCGAACGGCGGCCTGAAGTTGAAGCTTAATCAGGGGAAAATAAAGACTTTCTATGCCTCCGAAATTATCAAAGTGTTGTCCTGATTATTAATAGGAGATAAAAATGCTGATGGTGTTTGATATTGGAAATACGACTATTGGAATGGGTATTTTCCAGGGAAAAAAGCTCCTGGCTCACTGGAAGCTAAAAAGCGATCGAGAAAAGACGGCCGACGAGTATGGAATAATTTTTGGCAATTTATTAAATCACCAGAATCTCTCTGGCGAGAAAATTAATGGAGCTATAATTTCCTCCGTCGTTCCGCCTTTAACTCCGATTATTCAAACCGCCTGCCAGAATTTTTTTAAAATTAAGCCGCTGGTGGTTGGACCTGGTCTAAAAACCGGTATCCCCATTCTCTATGAAAATCCGGCTGAAGTGGGCTCTGATCGAATCGTAGTAGCGGCCGCGGCTTACGAAAAATACGGCGGTCCTTGCTTAGTAGTAGATTTTGGAACAGCTACCACTTTTGATGCCATTTCCGCAGCCGGGGAATATCTTGGAGGAGCCATAGCTCCCGGAATCCAGATAGCCGCCGAAGCTCTTTACCTTAGAACAGCCAAGCTGCCCCGTATTGAGATAAAGAAGCCGAAATCAGCCATCGGGCGGAATACCGTTGCCAGCATGCAATCAGGGCTTTATTTTGGATACCTTGGATTGGTCAACAACATTATTGCCGAGATATCAAAAGAATTGACCGCTAAACCTAAGGTAATTGCCACCGGTGGTCTGGCCGAACTGGTGGTCTCGGATATTCCAGTCATAGACCACCTGGAACCGGACCTGGTTCTGGAGGGTCTGCGGCTCCTCTTCGAGAAAAACAAGCGGCCCGAAAAAAAATGAAAGAAGAATTATCTTATCGCCAAGAATATTACCAGAAAATTGCTCGCTCTTTTCTCCAGCATAATTCTTCGATGTTTTTTTTGCCGCCCCGGGATCTGGCTCTTATCTCCGAGTGGGAAAAAATGAACATTCCTCTGGAAGCAATTCTGGAAGGCATCGATAGAACCTTTGGCCGTCAATTAACCAGAAAGAGAAAAAAGAATATTTTCTCGCTCAGCCAATGCGAGAAAGAAGTCTTCAAAGCTTATGCCCAGTATCAAGAAAGGCTGGTCGGCCTGGATTCCCCCCAGTTCAGCCGGGAAGAAAAATTGGAAAAAGTCAGGACTGAAATTAATAATTTCCTGCAGCAGCTTTCTTCGGAAATTCAAAACCTCAAGGAATATTTCCTCCTGGCGCTGGAGCTTCTTGACCAGAATCCACCAGATGAATACCAGCTGGAAAAACTGGATGAAGAAATCGATGGCCAGATTTGGGCGCTCATCCCAGAATCGGAAAAGAAAGCCAGCCTGGAAGAAATCAAAAAAGATTATCCCGGGCAAGGTCAAAAGCAGCTCTCTGAAATCCAGAGAGTGGTTCTCATTAAAAAGAAGAGGCAAATTCATAAGATTCCTTATGTTTCGCCTTTTTATTACTGACCAATTTAACCAGTTAATTTAAACCATAAAGGAAAAAATAATGGAAAATAAAATTAAAGAATATTTAGAAAAAAATAAAAAACCAGTTAGCTTAAATCGCTTGATTAAAGCGCTGGACTTGAATAAGAAAGATCGAAAAAAATTAGCTTCTACCCTTAATTACTTAGAGAAAAAAGGCATCCTGAAAATAAAAGGAAATCGGATAGTCAAGGTCCCCCAGGCCATTCTCGTCAGAGGAACTTTTTCTCTTAACCCCCGTGGTTTCGGATTTATTACTCCAGAAACAGCTGAGTCAGGGATTCAGGATATTTTTATTCCGCCCCATCAGACCGCTGGAGCGATAACTGGAGACCTGGTCGAAGTGGCTATCAGAGAAAAAGGACGGTTTGGAAAACCAGAGGGAAGAATAGTCCGAATCATAAAAAAGGCCCGCTCTTCTTTGTATGGACTCTTTTTAGAAATAAATTATCAGCCCTTCGTCCTGCCGATGGATACCCTGTTTGAAGAGCCCCTTCCCCTTAAATTAAAAGGAAGAAAAAAGCCCAGGCCTGGTCAGATTGTCGAGGTTGATCGAACATCCTTCGAGCTGGGGCGAATTCTTGGCTACCAGGATGAACCAGGAGTGGATCTTAAGGTTGTAATCAATCAATTTAACCTCCAGGAAAGTTTCCCCAAGGAAGCCCTAAATGAGGCGGCTAACTTGCCAGATGAACCAGCGCTTGAGGATTTCAAGGGCCGGGTTGACTACCGTCACTGGACCACATTTACCATTGACGGGGAAAAAGCCCAGGACTTTGATGACGCCGTGAGCATAAGGAAGTTGCCTAATGGAAACTTTCTGCTCGGAGTTCATATCGCTGATGTTTCTCATTACGTCCGACCGGGCTCGGCCCTGGATAAGGAAGCCTATGAGCGAGGGACCAGCGTTTACTTCCCTGATCTGACGCTGCCAATGCTACCTGAAAAACTCTCTAATGATTTATGCAGTTTAAGACCAAGGGTTAACCGGTTGACAGTTTCTGCCATAATGGAAATTGATCAAAAAGGAAATATAATCCGAAGCACTTTTCATCCTTCAATTATCAGGACGGCAGAACGGCTGACTTACACTTCGGTCTTTAAAATCTTCCAGGGTGATCTGGAAGAACAAAAACGTTATCAGCACATCCTCTCTGACCTTTTTGTCATGAGGGAGCTGGCGACTATTTTGAAATCGAAGAGGATTAAACAGGGCAGCCTGGACTTTGATCTTCTGGAACCAGAATTGGTTTATCAGGAAGGCCTACTGACGGCAGTAGTGCCTTCCGAGCGAAATGAAGCCCATTGTTTAGTGGAGGAATTTATGCTGGCAGCCAACGTGGCCGTAGCCAATTATCTGACCGATGAAGGCCAGCCCTGCCTTTATCGGATTCACCCCTCTCCCGCTCGTTCCGACCTGGAAAAATTGAGAAATCTTCTGGTTCATTTCGGAATCGAATTGCCCCGGGCCAGCCAGATTAAATCATCGGACCTCCAGGCCGTCATAGAAAGGTTTAAGGGAAAACCGGAAGAAAAGTTTATTACCATTCAAATTCTGCGCTCGATGAGACTGGCTGTATACTCTGAAGAAAACTGCGGTCACTTTGGCCTGGCTCAGACGGCCTACACCCATTTCACTTCACCTATCAGGCGATATCCCGATTTAATAATTCACCGCCTGTTGAAAAGAGCTCTGAGCGGCCGAAAGCCCAGGCCATTCCCCTTAGCTGAACTGGCCCTTCATTGCTCTCAGCGAGAAAGGTTGGCCGACGAAGCTGAAAGGGCCTTAATTCAGTGGAGAATTCTTAGAATACTTAAAAACAAGCTGGGCGAGGAATTCAGTGGAATGATTACTGATATAAACCGGGCGGGCCTGGTAGTCGAACTTGATGATTACTTTATTGATGGTCTTATTCCTTACTCCGCCCTGGGAGATGACTATTTCCTGAAAAAAAATGAGAAGACTCTTAAAGGAAGAAAGACCGGGGTAACTTTCTCTCTCGGCGACCGGGTTAAAGTCATTCTGGTAAGCTGCAATCCAATTCTAAAAAAAGTAGAATTTATTCTTTCCCGTTGAAAGAAGGCAAAAAGGAGAGAGCTGAGGCCATGAACAAAGCAGAAAGCGAATTTTATGCCCGGAATGAAAGCGAGAACCTTTCATTTTCTCCTGGCCAACAGGCCACAGGCTTCTTCAATATTTCAGGAAACAAATATCCCTTTTATCTGAAAGCCGCTGGGGTGGCCTCCTCTTCGTCGCTTGAGCCATATCTTCAAGTTAAAGCCAGGCTTCCTCGGGAAATTAAATGGAATGATCGATTAATCGGCCAGCTAAAAGATTCAGGCTCAATTTTAAAGCTCCGGGTAATTTTCCCTGATGCCCGGGAGCTTAAAAAACAAAAAGAAGAAAAGCTGGCGGCCAAGTTAGAGAAATTTTCCGGCTCAGTTGGACAAATGCTTCTTGCCCTGACCGAAGAAAAAGGAGTTCGTGGTCTTCGCCAGGAAGAATTACAAGCTTTCTGCCGAATGTCAGAATCTGCCCTGCGTGAACTGGCGATGGAATTGGAAAAGGAAGGACAGCTTTATATCCTGAATTTTTCTCCTCTGTTTCTTCTCAGCTCAAAAAGCCTCGACTTTTTAAATGAAAAAATCCTGGGCTATATAAAAAATTATAATCAAAAAAGGCCCCAGGAAATCGGCCTGCCGATTAAGAAAATTAAGGACAGATTTTCTCTGCCGCAGAAAATTCTTCTGCTGGCTTTAAACTGCCTGGTCAAGGATCAAAAAATTATTCTTAAGGACGATCTGGTATCGGTGCCAGGCTTTGAGACCAGACTTTCAGCTGAAGAAGACCAGGTGGTCACCGCCATTGAGAAGCTCTTCCGCGAAAATAGGTTTTCCTCATTTTCTCTCGAAGAACTGGCCAAAAAATTTAATGTTCACCCGGCCCGTCTTAATACCATGCTCGAATTGCTTTTGCAAAAAAACAAAATTGTCCAGAGTCGCGAAGGCTTCCTCCTTCATTCCGACTGGCTGGAAGAGATAAAAAAACAGTTAATCGAACTGAAAAAAAGGGGAAAGGCAGAACTCACCGTTGGAGACTTCAAAAAGATGACCGGGCTTACCAGAAAATACGCCATCCCCCTGCTTGAATTTCTCGATGAGCTGGGCCTGACCAAAAGGATTGGCCCGAAAAGAATTATCCTTTAAAATTAATCAAACAAAGGCCCTACTTGAAAGGCCTTTTTATTCGGTTAAGAAGGTCGGTTTTTATTATTTTAAGCTGAATAAGAAAGACAGTCGCCTGCCTGATTTTTTAGCCTTTCTTACTTTTTATTTTCTTTTTCTTCAGTTCCCTCAGGCTGCTTTTTGCTCAGGGCCGATTTCAACATTTCAGCAAAGAAGCCAAATTTCGGCTCCTCCGTGGTTCCCTCCAGCTCAACCTGGATAGCTTCTTCTTCAGCCCCTTCGGTGGCTTCTTCCGCCTCTTCCTCCTGAGCCTTCAAGGCTTCCAGGGCTTCTATTTCCGATTCTTCTTCAACAATTTTTTCTTCAATCGCCCGCCGTTCGCTCTTTCGAGGCTTTGGGCCTTTCTCTTTTTCTTTTTTCTTCTTGATTTCTTTTTCTTTCTTTTCTTTTTCCATTTCAGCTGGTTTTTTAACGGGTTCCAGTTTAACCTGAATTTCAGGCTCCGGCCTGGTTTCCGATATTTCGACTTCGGTCGGAGTTTCTGCTTCCTCTGCGGGCGAAGCAATTTCTTCAGCCGTTTCCGGTTTGGCTTCAACCAAAGGAGCAGGTTTTTCTTCTCCTTCCTCTGCAGCTAACTGTTCAGCTAAGGTTTCTAACAAAGAGTCAGCGGCTTTTTCTTCTTCCACCTGGATTTCCTTCGGTTCCAGAGACTCCTGATAGATATAAATTCCTTCTTTCTTTTCCGAGGCTACAAATTCGGGGGCATTATTAAGGACATACTCCACATCTTCAGCCGTCGTAGCCTGAAGCAAGTCAGCCAGATGATAAGCTCTCATAAAATGCAAAGACCTGGTGTTCCCAGTAAGTTCAGGTGTTTTAAAAAGCTTAACCAGAAGCTGCCTCAAGTCCAGATTCTGGCACTCATCGTATAGACTCAAGACCTTTTCGATTAACTCCCGTTCAATTTGAACACTTTTATTAGGCAGAGCCAGGGTAAAAACCTCTTCCGGACTTAAAGTAAATCGACCATTTTCTGGCTCAAAGGTCATTTTGTAAGTAGCCATCTTCTTCTTAGATTTTTTAAACCAAAAGGTTAATTGATCCTGAGCTTTTTTATCAAGCGTCAAACTGGTGCCCTGAGGAATGTTGTTGGCCTGAAAATAATCAAATAGACCTAATAAATAATTTCCTTCAGGAAAATAATAAACAGTATATATCCGGCCGTCTTCATCATCTATCAACTGATACTCACGGGAATTAAATTCCTTGCTCAGGCTCCGCGGAATCCTGATGGCCCCGGATAAAATTTCCCGCCAGGTTAAATATACTTTGAACGGGAAATTATCCACCCTGGTATATTGTAATCCCTCAGCTTCACCCAGATCGGGAACTCTAATTAACGGACTGGAAATTGGTAATCCTTCTGGAAGACTCTTCAAAACGGATTTCAGATGCCATCTCCCCCAGTCTCTTGATGACAGACAGACAAATTCCTTCCGGTATTTCTTCTCCAGGACATAATTCAGGCTAAGGCAATAAAGCTCGAACTGATCGCTCGACGGCTCCAAATTAAAATACTTTCTTACCAAATCAACTGTGGATATAGAAGTGGCCGAACTGCCAAGGTCAGCAGCTATTTCTTTAATTTTTTCTTCCGGAATTTCAATTCTTCTTGAGGTCAACTGCCAGTATTCTTCCCAGTTAAAGAAACTGGCTGAGGCGGAGAGGGCTTTGCGCAGGTTCCGCTCGAGGGACTTAAGGTCTCGGTCAGTCATCGGCAATTCATTCAACCTTGGGTCCTGTTCGGGAGAAAGAAAGGCAGGTTCTTGGGCTTGGCCTTCAAGATTGGAAGGAAGTAGAACCTGGGTTTTCGTCTTTTTCATATAATCAATATATTTGCGAAAAGTTCCGCCCCCATCATAATCAACTTCCAGCATTTCACAATTGAAAGCCGGATAAAAAACCTTGTTAATAACTTTTAAGACCACGCCACCCTGGAAATGCTCAGTAGCCTTACTGCCCACCTGAAGATCTTCATCGTATTCTTTATAAATATAATCACCGATTTCATAGCGGGCATAAGGATTATAAATTTTCACCGGTTGATTCCGCTGGCTGGCCGTTTTCTCAAAAGCTAACTTGGCGGCCAGTTCGGCCGTCGTTAGAGGGTGGTTAGTCTGGCTTAGTTCTTTTTCTATTACAGTCATATCCTCAAGAGTTATGGCTGTAATCTTTAAATTTTCTTTGTCCATTGCTTATTTTTTCCTCATTAAAAGCATCATTATAACTTTCTGAACGTGTAGCCTGTTCTCGGCTTGATCATAGACAATCGAATTGGGGGAATCTATGACCTCGTCAGTCACCTCTTCCCCTCTATGAGCAGGCAAGCAATGCATAAAATAGGCCTCTGGTTTGGCCTTGGAGAAAAGCTCTTTATTAACCTGGTAGGGACTGAATATTTTCTTTCTAAGTTCTTTTTCTGCTTCCTGACCCATGGAGGCCCAGACATCGGTATAAACCGCATCTGCTCGGCTAACCGCTTCAACCGGGTCATTAGTGATGGTTAGTTCAAAACCTGTATCCTTACCATCTTCCTTGGCCCAGCTCACAATTTCGGCCTTTGGTTCATAACCAGGGGGAGTAGCTACAGCCATTTTCATTCCAGCTTTAGCTGCGGCCAGCATCAGGCTGTGACACACATTATTTCCGTCCCCGACATAGGCCAGTTTCAAGTCGGCCAAACTGCCTTTTTTTTCTTTCAAAGTAAAGAAGTCAGCCATTGCTTGACAGGGATGAAGTAGGTCGGTCAAAGCATTAATTACGGGGATTTTAGTGCTTTCAGCCAGCTCCAGGATAATATTATGACCAAATGTTCTAATCATAATCCCATCAACCCAGCGCTCTAAATTTTTCCCGATATCGCGAACTCCTTCTCTTGAGCCCATCTGAATATCTGATGGAGCCAAATAGACCGCTTCACCACCTAATTGAAGCATGCCTACCTCAAAAGTCATCCTCGTCCGGAGTGAAGGTTTCTGAAAAATCATCGCCAGAATTTTATCTTTAAGCATCTTCCGGTATTTGCCCGGGTTCTTTTTCATTTTTTCTGTCAGGTCCATAATCTCATTAAATTCATAAATAGAGAGATCATGAATGGTAATAAAATCTTTTTTCACGCTTGTCCTCCCAGTTCGATCATCTGTTTTTCGGATACTCCAGCTACAATCCGAGTGCCGGAGCGGTTAATCAAGGCGGCCCTAAGATGGCTGGCGGAAGTAATTAGAACTTCTTTTCCGCCCGCTTCAATATATTCGATGGCCGCTTTAATCTTTGGCCCCATTGAGCCCGCTGGGAACTGGCCTTCGGCTAAGTATTTTTTGGCTTCTTCGACAGTAATTACAGACAGAGGTTTCTGATCTGGCTGACCAAAATTGTAGTAAACTCTTGGAATACCGGTCAGGATTATAAATAACTCAGCCCCGACTTCTCTGGCCAGAAGACTCGAGGCATAATCCTTATCGATGACCGCTTCGACTCCCTCATATAAACCGCGGCTATTGAGGATTACCGGGATACCGCCACCCCCGGCCGCAATCACCACCCGTCCTGACATTACCAGGTCCCGAATTATCCACTTCGGGACAATATCAATTGGCTTAGGTGAAGGGACCACCTTCCGGTAACCGCGTCCAGCATCCTCAACCATGGTCCACTTTTTCTGTCGCCTCAACTGCTGAGCCCTAAATTTGGGATAAAACGGCCCTACTGGCTTAGTGGGTTTCTGGAAAGCCGGGTCATCCTTATCAACGACCACCTGGGTAATTACAGTGGCCACATCTTTATCAATTGAATTTCGGCGCAGCTCATTGATGATAGCTTTCTCCAACATAAAGCCCATACTTCCCTCCGTCATGGCGTCGCAAACATCGAGGGAAAACGGTGGAACCTTATTGGAGGCTTCTTCCATCTGGATAAGTAGATTGCCTACTTGGGGCCCATTCCCGTGGACCACAATAAGCTCATAGCCTTTTTTGATGATCTGAACCATCATCTCGGCCGCTTTCTGGGCATTTCGCATCTGTTCCTCCTGCAGACCCTTCTGGTCTTCGGGCAGGAGGGCATTGCCCCCGAAAGCGATTAAGGCTATCCTGATTTTCATTTGTTATCTTAACTTCCTTTTAAAATTCTTTTAAAACAGTTTTGAGATTCGGAGTGCCGATTTCTTCAAGTTCATATCGTACTCTCAACATAGGCTTATTAACTTTAATCACCCGGTTAAGATCAATGGGAGTGGCGCTAATCACCAGGTCGCAGTCAATCTTGTTAATAGTAGCCGCCAGCTCTTTGGTCTGCTTTTCCCCATAACCCATCGCCGGTAAAACCTTATCCAAATGGTTATATTTTTCAAAGGTCTTTTTAATGCTGCCAACCGCATATGGCCGGGGGTCTACAATCTCTGCCGCTCCGTATTTCTGAGCGGCCACTATCCCGGCTCCGTAGCGCATTCCCCCATGGGTCAGGGTTGGGCCATCTTCGATCACTAAAACTCTTTTCCCGGTAATCTGGGAACCATCTTCCAGAATAATAGGCGAGTTAGCTTTAATTACTTTGGCTTTAGGATTAATTTTTTTAATATTTTCCATGACCAATTTTACCTTCTCTTCATCAGCCGTATCCATTTTATTGACCACATAAACATCAGCCCGACGGAAGTTAGTTTCCCCAGGATGGTAGGTAAGCTCGTGTCCCGCTCGATGAGGATCAACCACTACGATTTCCAGGTCTGATTTATAAAACGGGAAGTCATTGTTCCCGCCATCCCAAATTATTACATCAGCTTCTTTTTCAGCCTGTTTGAGAATGGCTCCATAATCCACACCGGCATAAACCACTATGCCATTATCAATATGTGGCTCGTATTCTTCTCTTTCCTCAATAGTGCATTCATGACGATCAAGATCTTCATAGGTGGCAAATCTCTGGACTTTCTGCTTGACCAGGTCGCCATAAGGCATCGGATGTCTGATGACCACCACCCGATGTCCTTTGGCTTTCAAAATAAGGGCTACCTTTCTGGTAGTCTGGCTCTTGCCTGAGCCAGTTCTGACGGCGCAGACAGAAACCAGAGGTTTGCGGCTCTTAATCATAGTATCATTGGGTCCAAGAAGGACAAAATTGGCTCCAGCCGCCAGAACTTGAGAGGCTTTATGCATAACATATTCATGAGAAACATCACTGTAAGCAAAATGAACCTCGTCTACCTTGTATTTCTTGATGAGCTCAGTCAATTCTTCTTCCGCATAGATGGGGATTCCCTTTGGATAGAGCTTTCCAGCCAGGGCAGCCGGATATTTCCGGCCTTCGATGTCAGGAATTTGGGTAGCGGTAAAAGCCACCACCCGGTAATCTTTGTTGTCCCGAAAATACACATTAAAATTGTGGAAATCTCTTCCCGCCGCTCCCATGATAATTACTTTTTTCATGCCTCTTTCTCCTTTTAATAATAATTTAATTTCATTTAAGGTTAAAAAATAACATATAAGTATAGCAAAAAAAGGGGGTTAAAGTCTAATTAGCCGCAGATATAAAGGTTAGGTCAATTAAAAAATGACAGGCTAGAGGCTAACTTAAGGCCAAAAAAACAAATTTCTACCATCTGATAAAAAGAATCTTCCTCTGGCCATCATTTTATGCCTCAGGCTGCTTTTTGGCTGTTTTTTCCTCTTAATTTTTGCTTTTTCGGCCAGCTGGCGTTTTGGTTTAATTTGTTTCCTCCAATAATCGTCTGTTTAGATTTCCTAAGATTCAGCCAGCCTGGCTTTTGTCTGTTGCTTATATTTTTCATCTCAAGCTCCTAAGGAATTTTTTTTCCTGATACATTTAATTATTATTAATTTTTTAGCTTTTTCCAATTCTGTTAGTTTTAAAAGTCACAGAAATAGTCCAAATTTAACCAAAATAAGACTTTTGCTCTAAATTAAATATCCTTCTCTATATAGATATTTCCCATTAGCGATAGGATAAAAGGCTTACGATCGAATCCTACTACTGCCCACACATCCGGCCAGGCTTTCTCTAATACCAAACCCTTTTAAAATAAAGCCTGTTCAAGCCAATAGCTTAGTTTTTAATAAATTACAGAGGTATAACATCCACTACCAAGGTTTTTGGATTTAAAATAGCCACGGTGCTAATTCCATTGAGCCAGCCGCCTGTTTCTCCAGGATTTACTACCAGAACATGGTCATAACGGTTTATCTGCGAACGGTGAGTATGCCCGAAAACCACCACGTCGACATTTTTTAAATTCGGGTTTTCCACAGGAAAATGAGAAAGCCAGAAATGAAGATTCTCGTGGGCAAACTTAAGGGGAGCAGGGCTAATTTCTCCTATTTCCTGAAAAACTCTGGCCAGCCCCTCCCTTTCACCATCACAATTCCCGAAGACCGCTTTAACCGGGCAATTAAGCTTTCGAAGTTCTTGGGCCGCAAAAGGAGCAACTATATCGCCCGCATGAAGCACCAGCGAACAGGAAAACTGATTGAATATCTCTACTGCTTTCCTTATAGCCGGAAGGTTATCGTGAGAATCAGCCATTATGCCAACCATATTTTTATTATAGCTTAATCGCTATCATCGACCAATAAAAGAGATTATTTGGGCCCGCATTTCGTCAAGTTAAATTAGCTAAGGAACTTATCAGCTTGACAGATAAGGCAAGATTTAATTAATATATAGGGGCTTAAAAGAGCAGGGCAGGCGCGTAGCTCAGTGGGAGAGCGCTTCCTTGACGCGGAAGAGGTCGTGGGTTCAATCCCCTCCGCGCCTACCAGTTTTTCTGATTTTTACCACCAGGAAATCAATTTAACCCTGGTTATGGTAAGATAAATAAAAGAATTGAATTGAGTAAATGGAAGAACTTATTAGAATAAAAATAGAGGAGTCTATTTTTTTCTTAAAAAAGGGTGCTCCTCTGTCTGAAGTATTAACCGGGCTCCCAATAAGTGAAAGCCCGATTCTATTTAGAAGCGACCACTTGCTTCTGGATCTTAGCTACCCAGCAGATAAAGAAAGAGAGCTTTCCTTAGTTTTCGCTGGCGACCCAGAAGCTTTGGAAACTCTCAGGCACAGTGCCTCGCACCTTTTAGCCCAGGCCGTTACTGAGCTTTTTCCTGGCGTCCAAGTGGGTATCGGCCCAGCCATAGAAAATGGTTTTTACTATGATTTTCTCCGGGATAATCCATTTACGCCCGAAGACCTCATAGCTATCGAAAAAAGAATGCGGGAAATCGCCGAACAAGATATTCCCATCCAACGTCTAGTCCTTAGCAAGGAAGAAGCCATCAGAATCTTCAAGGAACGCGGTCAAGAGTTAAAAGTCGAATTAATTCAAGAAAAAGGCGGTTCTGAAGTTACCTGTTACCAGCAGGGAGATTTCATCGATTTCTGCTTAGGGCCGCATCTTCCTTCGACCGGCTACTTGAAATTCTTCAAGCTCCTTTCTGTTTCTGGCGCTTATTGGAAGGGAGATGAAAAAGGGCCGCAGCTTCAGAGAATTTACGGCACTGCCTTTTTCACTGAGAAAGAACTGGAAGATTATCTCAACTTTCTGGAAGAAGCTAAAAAGCGCGATCACCGGAGGCTTGGCCAGGAACTGGATCTTTACACCACCAGCGATGATCTTGGTGGGGGACTAGTCATCTGGAATCCCAAGGGAGCTATAATCCGGCACCTGATAGAAAATTTCTGGAAAGAAGAACATCTCAAAGATGGCTACGATTTCATTTACTCCCCGCACATCGCCAAACTTGACCTCTGGAAAAGGAGTGGGCATACAGAATTCTATGATGCCATGTTTCCGCCTCTCGAGTTCGAAGGCTTCAAATACCAGCTTAAACCGATGAACTGTCCTTTCCACATAATTGCCTATAAATCCAGGCAACGTTCTTACCGGGAACTGCCGCTGCGCTGGGCGGAACTGGGCACCGTCTATCGCTATGAAAGAAGCGGCGTTCTGCATGGTCTTCTTCGAGTTCGGGGATTCACTCAGGATGATGCCCATATTTTCTGCCGGGGAGAACAGCTGGAAGATGAAATAAAAGGGGTAATCCAGCTGGCTACCAGGTTGCTTAAGGCTTTTGGTTTTGAAAAATATCAAGTTTACTTAGCCACCCGCCCAGACAAATATGTGGGCAAACTGGAAGATTGGGATAAAGCCGAAAAAGCCTTAGAAGAAGCCCTGAAAAGTTCGGGCCTGACCTATCAAATAGACGAGGGTGAAGGGGTCTTTTATGGCCCTAAAATTGATATAAAAATCAAAGATGCTATCGGCCGGCTATGGCAGTGCACCACCATTCAATTAGACTTTAATTTACCAGAAAGGTTTGACCTGACCTATGTCAGTCAAGATGGCACTTTTGAGCGGCCTTTCATGATTCACCGGGCTTTGCTTGGTTCAATGGAACGTTTCTTTGGCGTTTTGATCGAGCATTACAAGGGCAATTTTCCACTGTGGTTGGCTCCGGTTCAGATAGCCATTCTGCCAATTGCTGAAAGGCATGAAGCTTATGCCCGAGAATTACAATCGAGGTTCAGGGCGGAAGCCCTTAGAGTCAGCCTTGATGATTCTCGGGAAAAAATCAATAAAAAAATCCGCGAAGCCGAAATGCAAAAAGTTCCCCTGATAGCCATAGTTGGAGATAAAGAAATGAGCAATCAGAGTCTCTCCCTCAGAATCCATGGCCAGGGAGATCAGGGGCAGGTTGAAATCGAATCTTTTATAAGCAAAATTAAAAAGCTTATCGAGGATAAATCTTTAGAAACTAAATTTTAAGGAGGAATACTATTTTCCAGCGAGAACCCTATCGGCCGGCTAAGGCCAAAGAGAAGCCACACAGGATTAATGAAATGATCAGAGCCAGAGAAATCAGAGTGATAGACGAGGACAAGAAGCAACTCGGTATTATGCCCGTTCCTCAAGCTCTATCCATTGCCAGGGAAAAAGGTCTGGACCTGGTCGAAATTGCTCCGGCAGCCGATCCCCCCGTCTGCCGGATAATGGACTACGGGAAATTCCTTTACGAGCTTCATAAAAAAGAACATGAAGCCAAAAAGCATCAGAAGCAGGTTTTGATAAAAGAAATAAAGTTCCGGCCGAAAATAAGCATCCACGATTATAACTTCAAAATGAAACACATTCGCCGGTTCATTGAGGAAGGTAATAAAGTAAAAATTACCATCATGATCAGAGGAAGAGAAAGATCCCATCCTGAAATGGCCCACCAGCTGATGGATCGAATTCTTTCCGAGGTCTCTGATATCGCCCATCAGGATGGCGAAGTGAAAATGCAGGACTGGGCCAGTACGGTCTTGATTGTTCCCATAAAAACAGGAGGTAAAGATGCCAAAATTAAAAACGAACAAAGCAGCCAAAAAAAGATTCAAAATAACAGCCAACAAGAAAATACTCCACAAAAAAGCGAACAAGAGCCACATTCTAACTAAAAAATCAGCCAAGAGAATCAGGCAGTTAGGGAAAAAAACGGAATTGAGTGCGGCTGACCGCCGGGTAGTTAAAAAGATGCTTCCTTATGACTTCTAAGCCGGGATTAAAGCTACCTGCTGGGAAAACTACGAAAGGAGAAATGACATGCCTCGAGTGAAAAGAAGCTCCAAGAAAAGAGAAAGAAGGAAAAAAATATTAAAATTAGCCAAAGGCTATTGGGGAGCCAAGAAAAGCAATTATCGAACAGCCAAGGAAGCCGTAGAAAAAGCTCTTCAGTATGCCTATCGTGATCGTCGGGCGAGGAAAAGAGATTTTCGCCGTCTGTGGATTATCAGAATAAAAGCAGCCGCCGAAGCCAACGGCCTCTCTTATAGCCGTTTCATTAAAGGCCTTAAAGCTCTGAATATTGAGCTGGACAGAAAAATCCTTGCTGAAATAGCTGTCTCTGCTCCGCAAACATTTGCTTTTCTGGCAGAAAAAGTTAAGCAAACCCAGGCCTGACGGTGACATGAGTATACTGGAAAACAAAATCAGAGAATACCGACATCTCTTCGAGGAGCACTCTTCGAAAATAAAAGAAAAGCGAGAAGTAGAAGAACTCCGTCAGCTTTTTTTCGGCAGAAAAAAAGGGTTATTAACTTTGTTGTTTGAAGAGCTTAAAACTCTGCCACCCGAAGAAAAAAAAGCGGCTGGCCGGGCCCTGAATGAATTCAAAGAAGAAATTCAACAGCAATTGGTCCAACTCGAGCTCAAAGCTAAGACTGTAAGGCCACAGGAAAAAATCGCGGAAGATTTAACTCTTCCCGGATGGAAACCTTACTGGGGTGCTCCCCATCCTTTGACTCTTTTTCAATTAGCCATTGAAAAAATATTTGTTTCTATGGGATTTACAGTGGAAGACGGGCCAGAAATAGAAACCGACTATTACAATTTTGAAGCTCTTAATTTCCCGCCGCATCATCCAGCCCGCGATAGCTGGGATACTCTATACATTAATGATAAATTATTGTTGAGAACTCATACCTCCCCTGTCCAAATCCGGGTGATGGAAAAGAAAAAGCCCCCGATCAGGATTATTATCCCCGGAAAGGTTTTCCGTCGAGAAACGGCTGATCCCACCCACTTGCCAATGTTTTATCAAGTAGAAGGATTGGTCGTTGATCGAGGA
Organism: Candidatus Aminicenantota bacterium; assembly: GCA_002877915.1. Taxonomy (GTDB): domain Bacteria; phylum Acidobacteriota; class Aminicenantia; order Aminicenantales; family Saccharicenantaceae; genus Saccharicenans. Next base: position 61,057 of record PNJE01000007.1, on the reverse strand, counting down.
ATCACCTTTGCCCACTTGAAAGGAACTCTGGAATATTTCATTAAAGCTCTGTTCGGGGAAAAAATAAAACTTCGCTTTCGCCCAAGTTTTTTCCCTTTTACCGAGCCTTCAGCGGAAGTGGATATAGAATGCATTGTCTGCCACGGCCAGGATCCAGCCTGCCGGGTATGCGGTGGTAGCGGCTGGAAAGAAATTTTGGGCGCCGGAATGGTTGACCCACAAGTTTTTAAAAACGTCAACATTGACCCGGAAAAATATTCTGGCTGGGCCTTCGGTCTCGGGATAGACCGGACAGCGATGTTTGCTTACCAGATTCCTGAAATCCGTTATTTTTATGAGAATGACTTGAGATTTTTAAGGCAATTTAACCGAAAATGAAAATATCTTATGATTGGCTTAAAGAATTTATCGATCTGACCATAACTCCCCGGCAATTAGCCGAATATTTGAATCAAATAGGATTAATGGTCGAATCAGTAGAAGAAATAGAAGGCGATACCATCTACGATATCGAAACTTATGCTAACCGCCCTGATACTCTCGGCCACCTCGGAGTAGCCCGGGAGATAGCCGCCCTGCTCGGGATTCCCCTTAAGATCCAAAATTGGCCCTTGACCGAGATTGACCAACCTACCAGCGATTTTATTGATATCCAGGTTATGGACAGCCATCTGTGCCCAAGATATTGCGGGTTGGTAGTAAAAGGAGTAAAAGTTGGCCCCTCACCTGACTGGCTTAAAAAAAGAATTGAAGCCGTTGGCTTGAGGTCAATTAATAACGTGGTCGATATCAGCAATTATGTTTGCTTTGCCTTGGGACAGCCTATCCACACTTTTGACCTGAATAAAATCCGCGGTTCCAGAATTATAGTCCGAAAAGCCTTTAAAGACGAAACTATTCGGACTCTGGAAGGAAGCTTAATAAAACTGGAATCAGAAATGCTGGTCATCGCCGATGAATCCAGACCAGTCGCCATTGCCGGAATAATTGGAGGAGAGGATTCTGGAATCACCGAAGAAACCAGGGATATATTCATTGAAAGTGCTAATTTTGATCCAGTTTCAATTCGCCTAACAGCAAAAAAACTCGGATTGAGCACTGAGGCTTCTTATCGCTTTGAACGAAATGTTGATATTAATAGTGCCCCGCAAGCCGCTATCATGGCTGCTTCTCTTCTGAATCGTTTCGGCGGCCGGGCGGCCAGAGGCTTGCTTGATATTTATCCAAATCAAAAAAAATCCCGAACCGTCACTCTTCGGCTCCAGAGAATAGCCGAACTCCTGGGAGTCGAAATTCCAGCCGATTTTGTTGTCCGGACTCTTAACGGGTTGGGTTTAAAACTCAAAGAGCAGAAAGAGAATGTCTGGATAGCTGAAATCCCCAGCTTCCGGGTAGATTTAGAAAGGGAAGCCGATTTAATTGAAGAAGTGGCCAGATTCTATGGCTACGACCGAATTCCCAGTGAGGTTACCCCCGTTAAACATTTTGAGTTGCCTTCTGATTTTAAAAAAGAAAAAATCTGGAGCTTGAAAGAAGTTTTATTCCATCACGGCTTTAACGAGGTAATTAATTTCAGTTTTGCTGATCCAGAAAAAGAAAGCCTCTGGCAGACCGGACACCAGGCTATCCATCTGCAAAACCCGATATCTTCCCGGGCTTCCATTCTCCGAACCTCATTGCTGCCCGGGCTGGTTGAAAACACCGTCTGGAATTTCAATCGAGAAGCGGAAGGAGTCCATATTTTTGAGACGGGAAAGATTTATTTCTGGGATGAAGAGGAAAGCCCACGAGAGATCCTAAATTTGGGTATATTAACTTCTGGAATTTGGCCTTCGCCAGCTTGGAATGAGCCAGGAAAAGAAACTGATTTTTTTATTCTCAAAGGAGTGGTGGAGGACCTGATAATCTATTTAGGGCTCGATTCCCTGTCTTTTGAACCTGGCGATCATCCCTTTTTCGAACCTGGCCAGGCCTTAAAAATTCTACTCAAGAATGATCTTATTGGCTACCTTGGAAGGCTGAAATCAGATATTATCGGCGCCTATGAACTGGAGAAGCCGGCTTTCGGGGCAGAGATCTACCTCGAAGAACTGCTGGAAAAACAACCAAAACCCTTTGTCTTTAAGCCTATCCCAAAATTCCCTAGGGTAAGCCGAGACCTTTCTTTCCTGGTGGAAGAAGGCCTTTCCTACCAGGAGCTCTGGAAACAGTTACAAAAATTAAACGTTCCCAACCTTGAAAGCTTCGTCGTTTATGACCGTTTCAAGGGTGAATCCCTGCCCCCGGGAAAAATTAGTTTCTCGGTGCGCTTCTTTTTCCGGCATCAGTCGAGGACGCTCCAAACTGAAGAAGTTGACCAACTGATGCAGGATATAATCTCTCAGTTGAAAACATTTGTTAAGATTCAGCTGAGATAAGGAGGCTAAATTGACAACCGAGCTTGAGCGGATTAAAATACTTGAGGGCAAGATATCTCAGATTGTCGAGCATTTTTCCCGTTTATCGTCAGAAAATGCCCGGTTAAAGGACGATCTTAAGCAGCTCAAATCGGAAAAAAAGGAATTAGAAGAGAAGGTAAAAAAACTTGCTTTTCTGGAAGAGGAATTGAAAAAAGCTCAAGAGGAAAGGGAAGCAGTTAGAAGTCGAATTGAAGAGCTAATCGCCCAGATGGAAAAGCTGGGGATATGAGCGAAAAAATTCTGGAAATTGAAATTTTTGGAAATAAATACAGGATCTGCGTCAAAGGAGAAGAAGACGAAAGGTATATTAGCCAGCTAACTTCTTATGTTGACCAAAAAATGCAAGAAGTGGCAGTAAAATCAAGGTCGTCGGACTTGGCTAAAATCGCCGTGTTGGCCGCCTTGAATATTGCCGACGAATTATTTATCTCCGAAAGAAGGATTGAGGAGTTGAGAGAAGCCTTAAATCGTCTGGAAAATGAGCTGGCTCAAATTGAGGATCAGGTTAGAAAAAATGAAGCTAATTTGGAAACTCTGGAAAAACTTACCCCTTAATTCAATAGAAGAATTAGATTTTAATTCTTTCTATAGATTTAACTATTGGAACATTAGCCTAGAAGCAGGCGAGATTTATTTCATCTCACCAGCTTTCAAGATTAAGGGGAACCGAACAGATAATTTGCCAGGGTAAAAGCCTGACCTCCTTCTACTTCTTTGACCCGCCGGTCCGATAGGAGGTTTAGATGATGAAGACCATATTAGTGGCGGGAGTTCCCGTTTTATCTGTAATTCTTATCTTTTTTCTTTTCATCTTTCTAAAAAGAAGTCGCGGCCTAAAGGGAATCCTTAGAGCAGAAGAGAAGGCTAAGGAAATCCTAACCCAGGCGGCCGAAGAAGCAGAAAAGATAAAAAAACAAGCAGAATTAGAAGCCAAGGAAAAGGACGCTGCCCGGCAGGCTGAGTTCGAAGCTCAAACCCGGGAAAAAAGGCGCAAACTGACCGAACTGGAAAGACGCCTGATTCATAAAGAAGAAGCCTTAGAACGTCGTTATCAAAGCTTAGAACGGAAAGAAAAGGATCTATCGGTTAAAGAACGGCGAGTCTTCTCCAAGGAAAAAGAGCTGGAACTTCTGGAGCAGAAAATTAATGAAACCCTTCAGAAGCAGGTAGCTGAGCTGGAAAGAATCGCTGGCCTGACCCAGGAAGAAGCCAAGAACGCCTTGATTCGCAAAATTGAGGATGAAGCCAAACTCCAGGCTGTCCAAACAGTCAGGAAAATAGAAGAGGAAGCCAAGGAAAAAGGAAAAGCCTTAGCCCGGGAAATAATTGCTAATGCCATTCAGCGTTCGGCAGCTGAACATGTAGTGGAGACGACGGTCTCGGTCGTTGATCTACCTTCTGATGATATGAAAGGCCGAATCATCGGGCGGGAAGGAAGAAATATCAGAGCTCTCGAGATGGCTACTGGAGTTGATATCATCGTTGATGATACCCCGGAAGCGGTTATTCTTTCGAGCTTTGACCCTCTGAGGCGGGAGCTGGCCAGAATGGCCATTGAAAAACTGGTAGCTGATGGCCGCATTCACCCGGCCAGAATTGAAGATATTGTAGAACAGGTCAAAGTAGAACTGGAAGAAAAAATCAAGCAGGAAGGTGAAAATACCCTTTTAGAGCTTGGAATACAAAATATGCATCCGGAGCTGGTCAAATACCTGGGCAAGCTAAAATACCGCACCAGTTATGGGCAGAATGTCCTCCAGCATTCCAAGGAAGTCGCTCTATTGGCTGCCCTGATGGCCAGGGAGCTGGGGGTGGATGTAAATGTTTCTCTGCGGGCCGGCCTCCTGCATGATATAGGAAAAGCCGTAGATAAAGATTACGAGGGAACTCATACGGAGCTTTCGGTAGAGCTTACCAAAAAGTACGGAGAATCCGAAGCTGTAGTTCAGGCGATTGCTTCTCACCATAGAGATATAGATTTCCCCTCAGTTGAAGCTGTGTTGGTTCAGGCAGCTGATACCTTATCGGCTGCCAGGCCGGGAGCCAGGCGCGAGCTTCTGGAAACCTACATCCAGAGGCTGGAAAAACTGGAGCAGATCGCCGCTTCATTTGAAGGAGTGGCTAAAGCGTTTGCTCTCCAGGCTGGAAGAGAAATCAGGATTATCGTTGATGCCACCAAGGTTTCTGACGACCGAGCCGCTCTTATTGCCAGGGACATTGCTCAGAAAATTAAAGATGAATTAGATTACCCCGGGCAGATAAAGGTGACCGTTATAAGAGAAATGAGGGCGGTGGAGTATGCCAGATAAATTTGGAATACTATTTATCGGGGATTTAATCGGACGGCCCGGGCGACGGGCTTTAGCCCAGTTTTTGCCCGAGCTAAAGAAAAAATATCAACCGGAGCTAATCGTGGCTAACGCCGAAAATGCTGCTGGCGGCAATGGGCTGACTGAAGAAATTGGGAAAGAGCTATTTTTCCAGGTGGATGTTCTAACTTCTGGCAATCATATCTGGGATAAAAAGGAAGTCCTTAATTATTTAGAAAAAGAACCGCGGCTACTGCGGCCGGCTAATTATCCAGCTGGAAATCCTGGACACGGCTATTATATTTACCGGAATGAAAACGGAATCAAAGCTGCTGTCCTTAACCTGCAGGGTCGGGTTTTCATGGAACCAATTGAATGCCCATTCCGCCAGGCAGACCGAGAGCTGGAAAAGATTTTAGCCATAACGCCAATAGTAATAATAGATTTCCATGCAGAGGCTACTTCTGAAAAGCAGGCCCTCGGGTGGTATTTGAATGGCCGGGTTTCAGCGGTTATTGGGACACATACCCATACGGCAACTGCTGATGAAAGAATCCTTCCCGGGGGAACAGCCTTTTTAACTGATGTCGGTATGGCTGGGGGCTTGAATTCTGTAATCGGAATGAAGCCAGAACAGGCACTCCAGAGATTTCTTACTTCCCGACCGCAAAGATTTGAGCCAGCCACCGAAGGACTTCTTCTCAACGCCGTTTTTATTTCCATTGATCCATCCAGCGGGAAAGCTCTATCGATAAAAAGGGAAACAATGATTGAGGAAAAAAGTGAAGAATGAATTTTTGACTACCCCAGATAAGCCCATTTCGGTGAGCGAGCTCACCAACCTTATTCGGGAAATTCTGGAAGGGGCTCTGCCCTTTCCGATTTTCGTAGAAGGCGAAATTTCTAATCTCCGCCTAGCCGGCTCTGGCCACTATTACTTCACCCTAAAAGACGAGCAGGCCCAGTTGCGGGCCGTTTTATTCAAATCAAATTTCAACTCAATCCAGACTGAAATCAGGAAGAATTCTTTCCAGCCCAAACTGGAAATAAAAGACGGAATGAAGGTCATCTGTGGGGGAAGAATTACCGTGTATGAAGCCCGGGGAGAGTATCAATTAGTAGTCGAAAAGATCTATCCCCGGGGAAAGGGGGCTCTGCAATTAGCCTTTGAGCAACTGAAAGAAAAACTAAAAGCCGAAGGGCTATTCGATCAAAAATACAAGAAAAAATTGCCCCTTTTGCCCAAAAAAATCGGCATTGTCACCTCGCCTACCGGCGCCGCCATCAGAGATATTCTGCGCATCCTGGAAAGGCGTTTTAACCGCCTTCATATTGTTATTTATCCGTGTCTGGTCCAAGGAGAGGGAGCCGCCGAACAGATAGCTTCCGGTCTGGACTATTTTAGCCGCCAACCAGATATAGACGTAGTCATCGTCGGCCGGGGAGGGGGTTCGATTGAAGACCTCTGGGCCTTTAATGAAGAAGTGGTTGCCCGGGCGATATTTAATTGTATGAAGACCAAGCCGGTTATCTCAGCTGTCGGTCACGAGATCGATTTCACCATTGCCGATTTCGTAGCTGATATCAGAGCCTCGACGCCTTCAGCGGCCGCTGAAATGGTGGTCGCCAGAGAAGAAGAATTCAGAGATAAAATTGACAATTTAATCCGGCATCTTGTCCAGAGCTTTAAATTCGAATTGGAAGGTAAAAAAAGACAGGTAGCCTATCTCACGGAGCAGAGAATTTTCCAGAACTTTAAAATCCGTCTTTTAAATCTTGAACAGCGACTTGATGACTTCGGAATGAGAGCCTGGAAAGTTCTGCGAGGGGAAAAACAGATGATCTCCGAATCGAAATCCCGCTTACAATTTTTCATTCAACAAATGAATCATGACTTTCAGATTAAGCTTCAGAATTTTAATTCCACCTGGAAGAATTTGACCTCTTCCCTGAATAATCTTTCTCCCCTGAATATTATCAAAAAAGGCTATACTATTTGCTGGAAAGCTGGCGGTTTGCTTCCGGTGCAGAAAGTGAAAGAGGTCGAGCCAGGTGAAGAGGTGATTGTCTCTTTTTATCGAGGCGAATTAAGTTGCCAGGTAAAATCAATAAATCCTAAAATTAAGATAGAATCAAAATTCATTAAGGAGACAGAATGAACAGCAAAAATAAGGAGATGAATTTTGAGAAGGCCCTGGCCGAACTCGAGCAAATCGTCACTCAATTGGAAAAAGGTGGACTGGCTCTTAATGAATCATTAGCCCTGTTTGAAAAAGGGGTGCGCCTTGCCAGATACCTCCGGGCAGAACTGGATAAGGCTGAGAAAAAAGTAGAAATCCTGTTGAAGGACGAAAAGGGAGAACTTAAGGCCCAGGACTTTAATCCCGAAGAAATTAGCTCTTCTTCGCTGGAAGAAGCCGGAGAAGAACCAGAAGAAGAAAAATAAAATTTAAATCGGACCGAATTGCCGATGGACGCCAAGGAATATTTAATCCGGAAGAAAAAAAATATTGACCGGGCTCTATCTCTATTTCTTGATGAGGGCTCTTCACCCGTTTATGAGGCCATGCGCTATGCCGTCCTAAATGGCGGCAAGCGTTTTCGGCCGCTTCTGTTAATATCCAGTGGAGAATATTTTGGCGCCACCGAGGACCTTTTAATGCCCTATGCTTGCTCGATAGAATTTATTCACAGCTATTCTTTAATCCATGATGACCTACCGATGATGGATAACGATGATTTCCGCCGAGGTAAGCCCTCCTGTCATAAAAAATTCGGTGAAGCCCTGGCTCTTCTGGCCGGCGATGCCTTACTCTCCTTAGCCTTTGAAGTAATAGCTAATTCCCCTCTTCCCGAGTCAGGCCCCCAGATTAAAAGTTTAATCATCGGTGAATTGGCTCGAGCTATCGGGCCTTCCGGAATGATTGAGGGACAATGGCGAGATATTACTTTTAATCCCCAGAAAGCCAATCAGACTGATTACCAGGAAATTGCTTTAAAAAAGACTGCTAACCTGATTAGGGTTTCTGCCCTAATTGGAGCCAGGCTGGCCGGTGCTGGTCTACCCGCTTTGAATTCCCTTGAACAATATGGAACTTATCTAGGGCTGGCCTTTCAATTATGGGACGATCTACAAGATCTTGGCCTGGACAAGCCTCAACCCGACTTCTTTCGACCTAACCTGGCTCAATACCTAGGGAAGGATAAAGCTTCAAAGTTATTGAGCGAACTCCGAGAAAAAGCCCGCCGGTCTTTAAAATCGGCCGGGATAAATTCTAATCTCCTGGAGTATTTTGCTGACCAACTTAAATTTGAGTAACTTAGATGTCTGGTAAAAAAATGGAAAAAGAAAAATTGCTTCCTAAGATCAATTCCCCTCAGGATTTAAAACGACTTTCCTTGGCCGATCTGCATCAGTTAGCCAATGAAATTCGGGTTAAAATCATAGAAACGGTCTCCAAGACGGGCGGCCATCTGGCCTCTAACTTAGGAGCGGTCGAACTTACTCTGGCTCTTCACTATGTTTTCAATTCTCCGCAGGACAAAATTATCTGGGACGTAGGTCATCAATGTTACACTCACAAATTGATTACCGGCCGCCAGAAGGAATTTTCTCGCTTGCGCCAGTTCGGGGGGTTACTTGGTTATCCCTCTCGAGAAGAAAGTGAACATGATATTTATAATACTGGCCACGCTTCCACCGCTTTATCTGCCGCCCTCGGGCTGGTCGTAGCCAGAGATAAAAAGAAAGAAGACTATAATGTGATCGCGGTAATCGGAGATGGCAGTCTGACCGGAGGAGTGGCTTATGAAGCTTTAAACCAGATAGGACATCTTAGACAAAAGCTGATAATTGTTCTCAACTATAACGAAATGAGCATTTCCGCTAATGTCGGAGCCCTTTCCCGGTATCTATCTTATCTGGTCTCCGGACAGCCTTATCTCCGGATGAAAGAACAGGCCAAATCGGTCCTCCGCTCGATACCCAAGGTGGGATGGCCACTTATCAGGGCAGCCCGATCTCTTGAGGACCTAGTGAAAAAGACTTTTTTCCCTGGAATTTTCTTTGAAGAGTTAGGAATACGTTATGTTGGTCCAATTCATGGCCACAGCATTTACAGTTTGATTGAAGCTTTTCAAAATGCCAAAAACTACCCGGGACCAATTCTGATTCATTGTGTCACCCAGAAGGGCAAAGGTTACCTGCCAGCCCAGATGGAGCCGGAGAGATTTCATAGTGCCTCTCCTTTCAATATCAGCAACGGCCAACCCCTTCGCCTGGAAAATGGCCTCTCCTATTCCCGAGCCTTTGGAGAGGCAATAGCTGAGTTAGCCAGGAATGACGACCGGATTGTGGCTATTACTGCCGCTATGACCGACGGCACCGGCCTTAATAAGTTTGCTGAAGAGCATCCGGACCGGTTTTTTGATGTGGGCATTGCCGAACAGCATGCAGTTAATTTCGCCGCCGGCCTGGCAATTTCAGGGTTAAAGCCCGTAGTGGCTGTTTATTCAACTTTCCTCCAACGAGCCTACGACCAGGTTTTCCATGAGGTTTGTCTGATGGATTTGCCTGTTGTTTTTGCCCTGGACCGAGCAGGAATTGTAGCTGAAGACGGTCCGACCCATCAGGGGATAAATGACATTGCCTATCTTCGCCACCTCCCAAATATTATCCTGATGGCTCCAAAGGATGAAAACGAACTCCGACATATGGTTTATTCTGCTCTAAGTTATGGGCATCCCGCCGCCATCCGTTTCCCAAAAGGAAAGGGTTATGGAATTCCGATAGATAAAGAATTCAAATACATCCCCCTGGGACAGGCTGAAATTTTGAAGGAAGGCCGAGATATAATTTTAGCTTACGGCCATATGGTTTACCCGGCCATAGAAATAGCCAAAAAGCTTGAAACCCAGGGAATCAATTTAGGAGTAATAAACGCACGCTTCGCCCGGCCACTGGATGAAAGACTGTTAATCACCTTGGCCAGAGAGGCCAGAGTAATATTTACCCTGGAAGAAGGAGTGGTTAACGGTGGTTTTGGCAGTGCCGTCCGGGAGCTCCTTGATAAAAAAGAGATATTTCAGCCAAAATTTAAAAGCTTTGGTTTACCAGCAGAAATTTATCCGGCCGGCCGGCCTGAGGAAATCAGAAAGCTCCTGGGTCTCGATGTTGATAGCCTGGTCAAAGAAATTTCAGAATTTTATTATCGAAATAAAATTTCTTAAGCTAAGGGAATGAATGGGAAAAATCCGCCTGGATATGTTACTCCTTAAAAAAGGTCTGGCCGCCAGCCGGGAAAAAGCTCAGGCTTTGATCCTTTCCGGAAAGGTCCTGGTTAACGGTCAACCAGTCTTCAAAGCCGGACATTTGGTTTCCGAAGAATCGACGCTAACACTTGAAGCCCAATTTCCCTATGTCAGCCGGGCCGGAGCCAAATTAGAGCAGGCCATAAGAACCTTTTCTATTGAAGTAGCTGGCAAGGTAGCCCTGGATATTGGAATTTCAACCGGAGGGTTTAGTGATTGCCTGCTCCAGTTTGGAGCCAGAAAAATATATGCTGTGGATGTTAATTGTAAACAGATCGACTGGAAACTCCGCCAGGATAATCGCCTGGTGATTATTGAAAAAAACGCCCGCTATCTTTTGCCTGAAGATTTACCTGAAAGACCGGACATAACCACGATAGATGTTTCTTTCATTTCAGTTTTAAAAATCCTGCCAGCAGTAAAAAATATAATGACCGCCGGCGACTTGCTGGTCCTAATAAAACCTCAATTTGAAGCCGGCCGAAATCAGGTCGGGAAAAAAGGAATTGTCCGGGATAAAAAAGTCCAAGCTGAAGTTCTGCTAAGGATTCTAAGTGGAGCTCAATCCATCGGTTTCGCCCTGAAAGACCTGATTGCCTGTGAAACCCTCGGGCAGAAAGGCAACCAAGAATATTTCGCCTGGTTCAGACCAGACGAACAAATTATCCCCTTAGAAAAGCTGGAAAATCTAATTTTGGAGTTAACTACTGATGGAAACCAAAAAGAAAATTAAAAAAGTTGGCCTTATCATTAAACCCCATGCTCCGGGCATTGAAAAAATTTTGAAAGAAATCATCAATTTTCTCGAAAAGGAAAAGGTTGACTATCTGCTGGAAAAGCCGGCCGCTGAAAAACTTAAAACTGGCCCCGGATATGAGAGAGCCCAACTGCCTGAACTCACTGAAGCGGTAATTATTTTGGGTGGAGATGGCACTCTTCTGAGTGTGGCTCCCTTTGCTGCCCGGCAAGGTATCCCGGTCATTGGCATTAATTTGGGAAGATTGGGATTCCTGACTGAAATACCGGTCTCCGAAGCCCTGCCGGTGCTCGAAGCCTTTTTTAAAAATAAGGATGGATTCATCAGCCGTCGAACTTTATTAAAAATAAATACCCAGAACGGAGAAGATCTCTGCCTTAATGATGTTGTCCTCAATAAAGCTGCCCTAGCCAGAATCATTGAACTTTTAATTATCATTGACGAAAAAGAAGTTACCCGGGTTAAAGGAGACGGGCTGATCATCTCGACTCCAACCGGTTCGACAGCTTATTCTCTTTCAGCTGGCGGGCCAATTGTTCACCCCCAGGTGGAAACTATTATTTTAACTCCAATTTGCCCTCATACCCTTTCCTTTCGTCCATTGCTTATCCCGGCCAGCTCTTCGATAAAAATCAAGCTGTTGACCCCTGAAGAAAAAGTATACCTGACAATCGATGGCCAGAGAGGTCGCCCGATGGAAAAGAATGAAGTCCTGGGAATTAGAAAATCAGAGCTGGATTTGATTCTGGTGACCTCGCCCCGCCGGAGCTATTACGAGCTGGTGAAAGAAAAGTTAGGCTGGGCGGAATAAAGGGGTAAGATTGATTTTTGCCCAGTATCCAGCTATCATTTTTTTATGGAAAAAAAACTCCGGCTGGCTATAGTTACCCCGGAATTAGCTCCTTATGCCCGTTCAGGGGAACTGGCTGAAGCTACCGCCGGACTGGCCAAGTATCTGACGAGGATCAGAGCAGAAGTAAATGTTTTCCTTCCTTTTTACCGAAGGCCGGAAATTGAATCTCTAAATAAAGAACTCCTGACCAAGGAACTTCTGATTTCCATAGGGGATAAGAAAATAAAAGCAGCCATCTATAGGGCGGACCTCGGCAAGCACAATCTTTATCTAATTGACCAGCCCAAATATTTCCACCGTGATTATATTTATGGTTCGCCTCAAGGCGATTATCCAGATAATGACGAAAGATTCATTTTCTTCAATCGAGCCGTCTGTGAGTTGATGCTTCAGTTTAAAATTAAACCTGATGTGGTCCATTGCCATAACTGGGCGGCCAGCCTGGTTCCGCTTTTCCTTAAATCAATTTACCGGAAAAGGGGACTCTTTAAAAAAACAGCCTTAGCTCTCACGATTCATAATTTTTCTTACCAGGGAGAATTCCCGGCCGAATCTCTGAGACTTACCGGCCTCGACTGGAATTATCTTAATTCCCATCAGTTAGCCTTCAGGGGAAAATTCAATTTCCTTAAAGCCGGTCTTTTATTTGCCGACGTTATAAACACCGTTAGCCAGAACTATAGAAACGAAGTTCTCAAGAACCATCAGGAATTAGGCTCTTTCTTCTCGCCCAAAAAGAGGCCTCTCTACAGCATAAGAAACGGGATAGACGAAGAAGAGTGGAACCCGGCGACCGATCCATTAATTCCAGCCAACTTTTCAGCCGAAGACCTCTCCGGCAAGAAGATTTGTAAAAGGCAATTAATTAAAGAATTTCAATTAACTGCGAACGAATCGACGCCGGTTGTGGCTTTCGTTGGTTACCTGACGAAACTCAAGGGCGTTGATCTTATTCTGGAAAATATAGATTCTCTTTTGGCTAAGGATTGCAGTTTAATAATAGTCGGCCAGGGACAAGAGTTTTATGAACAATCTTTCAAAAGCCTCCAGTCAGTTCATCCGGGGAAGCTGGGAGTTCGGTTGGACTTAAATTCCTCTCTCTATCATCAGGTAATAGCCGGAGCTGATTTGCTTCTCATGCCTTCGCTCGAAGAGCCCGGCGGATTAACCATCATGCATGCTCTCCGCTACGGAACAGTTCCCCTTGTCCGAGCTACGGGAGGCCTGCGGGAATCAGTCGTCCCCTATTCCCCTGACCAAGGCCAGGGTACCGGATTTATTTTTGAGGAATATTCAGGCCAGGCCTTTCTTCAGGCAATCAGCCAGGCACTTAGCCTTTATCAGCAGCCGGCCAGCTGGCATAATCTTAAAATGAATTGCCTAAGACAAAATAATTCCTGGTCGAGAGTTATAAGAAAATATCGGATTCTCTATCAGAAAGCCATTAGTTTAACAACTGGAGGTAAAGATGAGTAAGAATATCATTCAAGTTACCGAAAATAATTTTGAACAGGAAGTTCTCCAGGCCGGGCTTCCTGTTCTGGTCGACTTTTGGGCTCCTTGGTGCGGTCCCTGCCAGATGGTGGCCCCAGTAATTGAGGAAATTGCTGAAACTTATAAAGGAAAGCTGAAGGTAGTCAAGGTCAATGTTGATGAAAACCCGAGACTTTCAGCTAACTATCAAATTTTAAGCATCCCGACGATGATTATTTTTAAAGCCGGGCAGCCAGTTGATTCGGCCATTGGAGCACTGACCAAAAACAAGCTGATAGGCTTTCTCTCGCCTCATGTTGACCTATCTTGAAAGAAGACTCACTCGGGCTGGAAGGTTCTGGCGGCACCAAGCTCTAAATATTCATTAAAAACAGCAGTCAATTCTGCTCCCCAGAGCAGGATTAAAAGTGAAGAGGAAATCCACAAGAGGAAAAAAATAACTGAGGTTAGAGTCCCAGCCAACATTCTGGAGAGAACCATCCCGATAGCCGAAAGATGAATGACATAAAAGGCAAAGCCTCTCTTGAAAATTTCCCATAAAATGCTGGCCACCGCCGCTCCAATCAGAGCGCTCCTGGTATGAACTTTAATTTCTGGAATGAACTTATAAAGAATAAATAGAACTAAAAATGTTAGTCCCAACGGCAAGAGGTATTGAAAAAAGAAATTATTAAAAAAATCTATAATTCTGGGATTGATAAATTCAGAAACCAAGGGGCTTTCTTTTAATGACCGTTGAAAAGCCGCCCAGAGGGCAGTTATCGAGATGGACAAAAGCAAGACTAACCCGCCGAAGAGCATAACCACATATTCAAGTAAGCGGTTGTAAAAAAAAGAGCGATGGGTATCCACCCGGAAAATCTGGTTAATTATGGAGATTAAGTTAGAAAATAGAAAGGAAGCAGCCACCAGCGACCCAAGGAGTCCGAACCAGCCAAGATTAGAGAGGCTTCCGCCCAGAGTCTGAAGCTTTTTAAAAAAGGCTGGGTCCATCTTGGCAAAAAAATCCTCGGTAAAAATATTTAAGCTGCGAAAAAATAGTTCAGAGCTGCCCAGAATTTTTACCGCCAGATAAGCGAAGAGCGCAACCAGCGGGACAAGGCACAAAAGAGTAAAATATGAAATGACAATAGCTGCCGTCCAGCAGCGGTCCTGATTGAATCTCTTAAATGAAGTAAATAATATCTGGAAAATATTTCCGGTCATCTATCAAATTAAGCTCAGATGAGGCTGATTAGTAAGCGCCCCATTTAACCATCAGGATGATGATGGTGATGAGCAGAGCGTAGATGACCAGAGTTTCAATCAGCACCAGACCGAAAATCAGAATACCCCGGATGTTTTGGCCGGCAGCCGGATTACGAGAAATTGATTCGCAGGCCGAGCTTATAGCCTTAGACTGGCCAAAGGCTCCAGCAATGACCGCCAGGGCAATAACGGCTCCCCCAGCTATCAAAGAAACTTTGAACACAGAAGCCCGGGCTGGATCAACTGTTTGGGCCGCCAGAGGAGTAAAGGCCATCGCCAGGAAAAATAATAGCCAACCTACAATTCTGTTTTTTTGAGACATAAATCTTCTCCTTATGTTTTTCATTATTCTTCTTCCTGCGCCACTGCCCCGGCTAAATAAATACAGGCTAGAAGGACGAAGACATAGGCCTGAATTACCGCCGTAAAAATGGAGATAGCCATGAAAGGCAATGGCAAAAGATATGGAATTATTGAGGCCATAATCAAAATTAAAAGCTCTTCCGAAAAAATATTCCCGAAAAGACGCATGGACAGAGAAACAGGCCGAGAAAAATGAGAAATGATTTCTATCGGCAAAAGCAACGGGGCCAGAAAGGGATTCGGGCCCATAAAACTCTTTAAATAGCCAAGAAGACCTCGCGCTTTAATTCCCTGCCAGTGATAATAAAACCAGACCACCAGAGCACAGCCGAGGGTAACGTTAAGTTTGCTGGTCGGCGACATAAATCCCGGGATTAATCCCAGGAGATTAGAAGTCAGAATAAAAAGGCCAACTGTAGCGATAACTGGAAGGTACTTTTTGCCTTCCTCGCCAATCGTATCCATAATAAGGTCCTCGAAAAAATCAATCAGGCTTTCAATCAGAACCTGGGTTTTCCCCGGAACTATTTGAACCTTTCGGCTAGCCAACCAGAGCAATATCGAAAGAGCTACCACGACAATTATTGCCATCACAATATAATCGGGGATAAGTTGATAGGGATTTTTAATCTGAAAACCAAAAGCTCGAAGCAAAATGGCCAGGAGAGGGCCAAAAAGGTGATTAAAGAATGTTACAATTGGTAGATTATGTTCTAAGCCTTCCATTGTTTTATGCTAAGCAGGTTTCTAAGAGCCTCGATAAGAATGGCCGCTATAATTAAAGAAAAACCTGCTACTAAAGCAATAACTTTACCTTTAAACAAATAAATTATAATTAAAAGGACTAAACAAATCAATAGCGGCCGCAGAACATAGGCTAATATTGCCCTTCTTAAAACGAGGGCTTTTTTCTTATCTAAATTCCTGTTAACAAAAGATTTAAGAGTTAAAAAACTCAAAGCAGCCAGCCCTGACCCGACAAAAATCAAGATTCCCGTTACCAGATTAAATAGCCAGATAGCTATAAAACCAATTACCAATCCTAACCCCATAGTTTCTAGGGGAATTCTCTTTAAGGAAGACTCCACTAAATAACTATCCTCTCTTTTCATTTTCATTCCTTAAACATTCCCTTAAGCTTTCTTCATTCTTTCTCTTCATTTTCGGCAGATTGGTTCTTTAGCTTGGGTCCAGTCCTCCGGCTGGGAGATTGGTTGTCACCTAAATATTTTTTAATTCCCTTAAAAAGATTCATCAAGCCAGCAATGATACCAAAAATAGTCCAGGCTAATAGCATCCATGGTTCAGTTTTCAACCAGCGATCAAGGAAATAACCAATGGCCAGACCCACAGCAATAGAAGAAGGGAGGACTAAGGCTAAGGATGAAACTTCGGCCATCTTTTTAAAATCAGCGCCCGTCACCTTCAGTTGTTTCAAAGTAAAACCTTAGCCTTTCTTTTATTTTATATTTTATTACTCATATTCCCTGAATACAACTTACCGGTCGGACTTGATTTAATCTCTTAAAAGAAATAAAATTATCTTTCAGCCAGAGGGAAGATAATCATGAGGACAAGAGAATTTAATTCAATGAAACTGATAAAAGCCTTATTTCTGGTTATTATATTTTCCCTGTTTTTGCCTGGAAATATTCTGCCAGCTCAGCAAATCAAGAGTCCAAACTCCCAGGTTGATCCTTTTTATTTGCGATTATTTGATGAAGGTCAGCAAGCCTTCAGGCGGGGGGAAATGGAAGAAGCGCTGGAAGATTTTAAGCTGGCCGCCTTTGGCTTTCTTGACGCTCCCGACCTCCTGGGTAAAACCCTGGTTTACCTGACGGTAACTGCTTATAATCTTAAAAAAAATGACCTGGTTGAACATTATTTAAAGGAAATCACGCGCTTGAAACTCAACAAGAAGATTTTAGATTCTAACCTGCCGTCAGAGCTAAAAGAACAATTCGCTAAGATTCAATCCACTTTTAATGGCCTGAATGGCTAACCGGTAAGTAAATTTCTCACCTTAGTTATTCAAGTTCAAGCCGAGGGCAGCAGCTATTCCCTTATCAACTACTGCTTTTTTATTTTCCCGGTAAACTAAACCGAAGCTTCCATCGAATTCCCACATTGCCCAGCCGATACCATATTTTTCGAGAGCTGTTCGGACATCCTTGATCCACTTTTCCCGGAAAGTTGGACGGCAATAATAGCGGTAGGCTCCAAATTCATTGCAGAATAATTTAACCTCATGCTTTTCCGCCCACTCGGCCGCCCGGCGAATTTCTTCTTCTATCTTTTCTCGGTTCCAGCGCTCTTCACCGTACTGCTGTAAATGTTTTTTTATTTCTTCATTATCAACAAGAGAGATAGCCCGGCGAACAGCTTCTGGAGAAGAAGGGTAAGGCACCTCTCTCAAAAATTTAAACCAATCTGTGCTCCAGGTGGCCCCCTGGTGGGTAAAGATATGGGGATCATAAAAGTGAAAGTTATACCAAACGTTTGGGTCAGGTAAGGGCGTAAGGGTCAAAAGAGTCAGTAGATTTGACCACAAAGCTCCGGTGGCCAAGATCGTCTCGGCCGGAAGTTTTTTCCTCAGGGCTTCAATCAGTTTGGCTTGAATCGGGGGTCATTTATTCTCTTCGCCCAGGAAAACAGGCTCATTCATTGGTTCAATCACCAACCACTCCGGGTCAAAAGCACTCAGCCTTTCGGCCAGTTTTTCCCAGAAATAAATAAATTCTTGAGCGAAGGAAGGGTCTTCTTGTAGCCGCTTAGAATAGTCTGATTGACCTTCTTTCTGCGAAAGGCTATGAAGATCGAAATTTACGCCCAAGCCAGATTTAATAATTAGGTCTATTCCTTCGAGCAACAATCGCATTTCCTCAGGCTTCAGTCGGTCTTCTCTTTCGGGAGCATATATATTGGCCATATCCACCGGCAGGCGAACAAAAGTCAAACCGAGCTTTTTGATGAGCAATAAATCATCCCGGGAAAATCTCTGTTGCAATGGTTTTACTTTCCCCTTATTAAGCCAGAACCAGAAAGGCAAGTTAATCCCCCTGGAAAACCTGGCGTATCGTGGGCTAAGGGTATCGTCAACGGACGAGGTAAAACCCGGCCTTTTCTCTACTGCTTTTGCCGGTGCAATCAAAATCAGGGCCAGAAAAATTAAAAGAAGGAAGAGCCAGATTACAGGCTTGTCTGGTTTCAAATTTTTAACTCTTTTTATCTATTTATTTATTAATACTTCAATCACATTTTAGGAATTCAATAATGTAATCTACCGGCTCTTTTTAACCTCTTAATCCCATAAAAAGTTAAATTAAAAAATATTAGGAGCCGAGGCCTCTAAGTTATCAGCTTTATTTATGTGGCTCTCGGTTCTCATAGTCCTATTTCTTTTAGTCTGCCAGTAATGGTAGTTGTTTCTCCATGGTTCTGCTGCCATTTTTTCTTTAACTGGTCAAGGAATCCGGAATTAGCGGCTTTCAATTCCAATAATCTTGATTTTACCCAGTCCTTTTCTGCCGGTTCAAGTAAATCCCACTGTTCAAAAAAAACAAAAAGAACGTTCAAGTTGAGAAATTCATTGGCCGGATAACGTCGGACAGCTTCCCGGCAAATGTTTCGACCAGTAGAGGCATAGATTGGCAGGGGATAATCATAAAGAAAGTAAATTTTGCTCAGCTCCCAGAAAGGAGCATAATCCAGGGGATTCTCTGAAATGGACTTTTCCAGAGCTGCTCTGGCTTTATCTAAAAATTCTCCGCTTTTCTCCACTCGGCCGAATTCAATCTCGGCCATAGCTCTCAGCAAATAGAGTCTTCCTAATTCGGTTTGGAAAGCGGGCCAGGGATAACACCTAATTGCTGCCTTTAATTTTTTTTCTAAGCGCGGAAAGTCATGCTCCAAGCTTTTTATATTGGTCATCTCCTTCTGATAACCATAAAAATAATGATACCCCAGATAGAAGAACAGGGAAGCTACCAGCGCCAGAAAGCTGATTACCAAAAAGATAAAGGGAACCGCATTCCTTTTATTTATTTTATTCATTCGGCCCTCTTTAGACCGACTTCTTCCCGAAATTTTTGTTCATTATTCCCGGAAACCAGCCAGGGCAGCTTTAACCCCAGGACAAAAAGGCTTAGCCAGAACACCGCATTTCCGGGCATTCTCAAACTGAAATCGGTTAAACTGTGAAAAAATAAAGCCGAAACCCCGATTAGCGCTCCCAGCCCAACTCCTCTGGCCAGGGGATCTTTTGCTCTTGACCACCGCCTGAACCCCAGGCCCAGGGTCAAAAAGCCCACCAGGATAATTATTCCTCCCCCCACCAGTCCGGTTTCGGCTATCATTTCCAGATAATCATTATGGGCATGATCAAAAATTACATAAAAATCTTTTTGGAGAAATGGAGTAATCGCCTGGATATAGGTTCCCGAGCCGCTCCCCAGCCAGAGATATTGTCCAATAAGACGCAAAGTATAAGAATATACCAGCAGGCGATTCTTATCAAAAAATCCACCATAAGTAAAGCGTTCGAGAATGGGGGTAATCCCAATTAAGACTACACAAAGGATAACACTGACAACAACTACCTTGACCAATCTCTTTTCTGTCCGGCTGGGACCGCTGACCGCCGTTAGAGAAAGGGCTAACAGCATGGTAAAAAAGGAGACTACAAAAATAATTATCCCCGAGCGACAGCGAGAAAAGAATAATCCCGTACCAATTATAAGGGGTGGGAGAATAAACAATAACGATTTCTGAAGATTTTCCTGACCGAAAGCAGTTATTTTTTGTCTTAAGGTTAAGCCCGGGCGAAGAGAAAAGTAATTAGCTTTAACTAAAAAATAACCCAGGCTCAACGGAAAAGTCATTTCCAGAAAGGCAGAATAATGATCCCGGTTGACGAAAGTTCCGAAAGCACTCCCGGAATAATGAGGATTTACCCAGGAGAAAATTCTATTGGTCCCGCCAAAGTATTCAGAAAGTCCGTAAAGAGCCTGGAACACTCCGGCACTAACTAAAATAAGAGCCAGGGCCCGGGCTTTCTTTTGGCTGTTTACAACCTTAGCTAAAAGAAAGGCAAATACTCCATATGATAGATATCTAACCAGCTCATAAGCACTGGCCCAGGGTGATAGAGAAATAGTTTGCCATTTAAAAGTTTTGGTTCCCATAAGCCCGGAAAAAACCAGCTCCTCCCTCCACTTCCAGGCTGCGGGGGATAATATCTTCACGACCTTCGAAGGAAGAGGCACAATCTGCGCCAAAAGAACCAAGAAAAATATGCCAATAAGGATGGAGAAAAAAAGCGGCAGGACTCGTTCTGGTTTCTCTGGCCATTCTGAAGCCTCCCAATTCCCAGTTAATCCTCCTGGTCTTAACAGAAAAATAACAAAAAGAATAAAAACTGAAGTTTCAAATCCATAAATAGCCCACTCTATATTTCCTCCAAAGGGAAGCGGTAAACACCAGACAATCAAACTCAGCCCAATAAAAAGGAAATCGGCCATTTTAGCTTATCTTATTTTTAGTATTTATTCTTCTTGACTTCTAAACAGATTATCAAGGAAATAACATATCATCAAGAAGAAAATTCTTAATTAATGGGGACAAGGAAAAACGCTATGATTTTTATTGCCTAAGCCGGCAATAAATGGCGCCGTTAAGAGACTAGTTCAATCTGAGACCTTAAATTTTCTGCTTTATACATTTTTTGTCTACTAAAATTCCAATTAGGTAATGGCCTTATTTTAGAAAACATCTAAAAGAAAATATAAAAATCCCCTTTTTAAACTTCCTTTTTTAATTGAAATTTTTGGCCTTGGAAAAGGAGATTATTTCTTCGACGGAGAAGCTTCTCCTTTACCCTCGATCAGCTTAAACGTCCCATAAAGAGCCAGAGTAGTCGCTACCATTAATACAGCAATTCCCAAGGGTGTTCGGAAAAACGATACTTTTTCTGGAGATTTTGTCTCTTCTTGCCCTAACCCAGCCGCTTCTCCCGGTTTTAGAGCCAGGGAAAGCTTTCCCATTTCCCCGCCCTTAATCATCAGAATATACTGGAAGTTGTAATCCCCATCAGGAGCACTGACACCCAGAATGTACTTGCCCTCTTTGATCTGGTCAATTTTGTAAGCACCAGTAGCATCAGTTGGAGTGCTGACATATTCTTTACCATCATCCACGTTACGGACCTTAACCACCGCATTTTGGACTGGAGTCTTCATATCGCTGCTATAAATGAAGCCAATTACAGACCCAACAGGAGCTGCCGGTCTGGCCAGGCTTTCCAGAGGAAGGAGAATCAGCATAAAGGAAATAATGGTAATCCCTAACAAGAAAGGCGAATGAAATATCTCTTTTCGTAGCATATAAACCTCCCTTTTTCAAATATAAACAAATTTTATTTAAATTGCAAGCTATTTTTTTATTTTTTTAAAATCCATAAAAACTTTTTCCGGTTCACCGGATTAATCGGCTTACCCCAGTCCGGTATTAAATCATCGTTTAAAATGGCCTGGGGTATATCTCCAACCATGGCCTCAGCTTTATCCCGGCCTACAATTTTACTGGCAATCTCGACGGCTTGGCTTAAAACCGGCTTCCTTCTCTGAGAATCATGAGCATCAGAAGCAATGAGGTGGACGAGGTTATTCCTGAGGAAAAGTTCAGCGGCCTTTTGGACTTCAGAACCAAATTCTCCAGTCAAGCTCATGGCCGTAACTTGAGCTAAACACCCCCGGTTAATCAGGTCGTAAAGTAATTCAGGATGGCTATTTAGAATATTATTTCTCTCAGGATGACTGATAATGGGAATATAGCCAGCCAACATCACCTGATAAAAAAGTTCCCGGACGCCAGCCGGAACCTGGTCTGAAGGAAATTCAATAAACACATATTCGCTGCCATTCACACTCAATTCTTTGTTTTTGATCTCTGCGACCAGGTCAGGGTGAATGAATATCTCTGCTCCCCGGTAAAACTCTATCCGCCGTTCGACTTTAAATCTTTCTTTAAAATCATCATATCTGGATTTTAGAACCGCAGGGTCATCATTATAGCGGGAAAAACGGAAAAAATGGGGAGTCAGGCACATTTTGGTAATACCATCGCTGGCGGCAATCTCTATCATTTTCTCTACTTCTTCCCACGACTCGGGTCCATCATCCCAGTCGGGTAAAAGATGACAATGGAGATCGATCATAAATTCACCTTCTATATTCTTTGTAATAGTGACGATAATAATGACGATAATAATATCCCCTATGGTTCAAATTTAAATAATTGACCACTACCCCGAAGGTCTTAAGCTTCAATAAATCAATCAGTTCCCTCGCCTGCTGCAGGGCTTCCCGGGGAGTCGTCTCGGCTCGGATCACCAGAACCAGACCATCCACTAAACGTCCTAAAATTTGAGCATCGGTGACGGCCAAAATTGGAGGCGTATCTATCAAAATAAAATCAAACTGCTCTCTTACCTTTGACAATAGCTGGCTCATTTTATCCGAACTCAAAAGCTCCGCCGGGTTGGGAGGAATTGGCCCAGAATTAATCAGGTAAAGAGATGGAACCATGGTCGGTTTAATTATTTTCTCTATTTCTAAATCCATCGCCAGATAATTGGTCAATCCATTATTATTTTTAATATTGAAATTATGATGCTGATTCGGCCGGCGCAAATCGGCATCTATCAGCAGGATTTTCTTACCCATTTGAGCTAAGCTGATAGCCAAGTTGGAGATGGTAGTAGACTTGCCTTCGCCCGGCAATGGGCTGGTAATCATTACCATCTTCAGGCTGCCCTGGGGAGCCGATAAAAGAAGAGCTGTTCTCAAAGAGCGGTAACTTTCGGCGAAAACGGATTCCGGGGCAAAATGACTAGTGAGTTCAATGTTGGTAACTTCTTCTTGTTGCTTGGTGTCTTTTTTTTCAGATTTATTTCTCTTCGACCGGCTTTCAGAGGAATGATAAGCATAATAATGCCCATAGCTTCCAGAATTGTCTCCGAAAGCTGGCACTACTCCCAGGGTCGGCAAACCTGAATAGCGTTCGACATCTTCCACCGATTTAACTGAATTGTCTAAATATTCCATTCCCAGAGCTAGTCCGACTCCACCAAAAAGCCCTAAGAAAAGGGCTAATAACAAATTCCGGAATTTTTTCGGGCTGGATGGTCTGATGGGTATATCAGCCCGGTCTACCACCCGAATATTGGAGGTTCTTAATCCCTTTAATCTGGCAGAAACACCGGTTTCGCTTTGCCTTTTTAGCAGAGACTCTAAAAGATTTTTTCTATTCTCTATCTCTATTTTGAGGCTATTGTAAAGAATGGCATTTGAGTTCATCCGAAAAGCCTCTTCTTTCTGCCGTTCAAAAAGGTCGCGAAGAGAATTTTCTTTCTTCAGGGCAGCTTGATATTCAGAATAGGCGGCCTTGACCAGGTTTTCTGTCTCATTTTTAAGCAAATCTCTGGCCGTATCCAGCTCAGCCTTCAATCTTTGCATCTCAGGATATTCAGGCTGAAACTGTTCCTGCATTTTGGCATATTCTCGGCTCAATTTAAGATAATCTTCTCTCAGCCTCTGAATAAGAGGATTACTTAAGGCTTCTGGAATAAAATCAGGGGAGGCATTTTTTATTTCGTTATAATAAGCTTCTTTCCGAACCCGATCAATCTGGGCTTCGGTCAGGGCTTTGTTTACCTCGTTCAATTTATCCAGGATGGTCGTTTCCTTATCGCTCAGGATGACTATATTTTTCTCCTGGCCGTAATTCTGCAATTCCTGTTCCTTCTGGCTGATTTCTTTTTTCAAGTCGTTAATCTGCTGGCTCAAAAATTCAGTCGCCTGTTCGGTGGCTTCTGATTTCGTTTCAATATTCATATCCACAAAGGAATCAAAAAGGGTATTAACACACTCACTGGCCAGAGCTGGATCATGAGCCGAGAAAGTCACCTCCACCAACCTGGTCATCCTAACAGGCTTAACTTCAAGGCGGCTCAGGAAGCGATCGATCATTTTTTGCTTGATCCGGGGATCCTTCAGTTCTTCAGAAGTTAATGGACGGTTTCCCGAAAAATCTGTTTTTTCCCATAGTTTCAGTTTATCGATAGTTCTCTCAGCCAGACTGCGACTCTGGAGAAGCTTGTATTGGGTCTGGAAATAATCATCTCGAAAAGTTTCTATCTGGAAAATGTCCTCAAAGCTTAAAATATTTGGTTCTTTTTCAATCATCACTGTCCCATGGGCTGTATACATCGGTCGAGTAACCAAGGAAATCAACAAGGAGATTACCACCGCTATGACGGTGACAGAGATAATTGTCCAGCGCCGCCGAAGCAGGATATCTAAATATTTTTTTAAATCTATTTCGCCGATCTCATCGGCCTGGGGTTCAATATTGTTGTCATTCATCTTCTGCCCCTCTTTTTTAAAAAATGCTTTCTTTTACTATTATCACATCGCCTTCCTTAAGAGAAATATCTTTTTTCTTGCCTTTGATTATATCATTCAAATTGACCTGCATATTAATCTCTTTCCCGCTTTTATCCTTCCTTTTAATTATGACTCCTCTTTTGGAAGCATTCTCACTAAGGCCGCCAGCCTGGGCGATCGCCTGAAGCAAGGTAACTTTTTGAGATATTTTAACTTGAATTGCCCCTGGGTTACGGACTTCCCCAAATACATAGATGGTAATTAATCGATCGACCGGCACATTAATGACATCATTTGGGTAGATAGGTATGTTCAGCTTTTGATTGCCGTTGAGCAAAAGATCCTCAAGATCAATGGCAATCGAAGCGGTATTCCCATCCTGTCCTTCCCGAAGGACATAAATTTCATTAGCGGCATTTTCTTTAAAGCCGCCAGCTTGAGAAATCATCTGCAAAAGGGTCTGCCGGCCTACCAGCTCATACATTCCTGGCTTTTCTACCGCCCCGATAATTGCTACCTGGCTGCTTTGGTATTCTTTTATAAATACAGAAACCTGGGCCTTCTTGACATATTTTTCCAGTTCTTCGGATAACTTCTTTTCTATTTTATCCTTGGTTAGTCCACCCACTTTTACATTGCCCAGGAGGGGAAGGGTTATCGAGCCATCTTCAGAAACCCTGACCGTATGGTCAAACTCAGGTAATTCAAAAACTTTAATTTCCAGCAAGTCGCGGGGCCCGACCACATATTCTCTGACAAAATAATCGCGGGCTTCAGATTGATTCTCCGGCTGAGAAGAAACTGGAGTACTCGGCTGCTTTTCTTGGGCTACAGCAACCAGAGCAGAAATTATCAGAAAAAAACATAAGAATATAAAAAGAAAAAAACTGCCTTTTTTCCCGACCATCTGTTCTCCTATAACTATCCTTTTAAGGCTTATTTTTTTCAAAAATCGTAAGTTAAATCCAGTCCAATAAACTTTCGGTCAGCATTCCAATTTAAGACGTTCATCCGCCTCTTCCAGCTTCCGGCCAACAGTCCCAACCCGATATTTTTTTTTATTCTATAATATAGACCAACAGAATTCAAAATATATCTATCCAACCTTGTTTCGGAGCCCGGACTGCTGGGGAGGGGGTAATTATTTCTTATTGGGCTAAAAGTATAATCTAAGCGAAATCTTCTTCTTAAAAAATAAAATGAACCGCCGGCTGACCAGCTGGTTCCTAAGTAAAAAGGATTATCATACCAGACAGAAAAATTGACATCTCGACGGAAACTTCCCCTCAAAGTAACCGGGCGCATTATTTCCCAGCTGACGGAGGTATCTCCAACCAGCCCTTTAAAGTCAGGCATCCCCGGAGATAGAGTTTCGAACTTTTTATAACCAATCCTGATCTGGCCACGTATTCGTCCTGCCGGAGAGAACTCAAATCCTGAATACAGAGTTCGGCTTCTGGAATCGCCCAGACTGTTCGGGCTGGTGAAATCGTAGCTCCCCCATTCTCCTTCCAGGAAGAACTGAATCCGGGGATTCAAGCGATAATACATTTTTCCGCTTAAGTAATTCTCCAAATGACTCAGCCGGTCATGGATATTAATGTTCCCATATTCAATGCTTTCATAATTATAATTTATTTTCCGCAAATTAAGTTCAAAGGAAAAGCGATACGATTTTTGATAAAGAAGGGATATAAAGCCACTTTCCTCTTTCCGAAGAGGCCGGATATCAATTTCCGTATTCCAGCGTTCTCTGGCCCTATTTAGGCTTCCCCCGACAGTAAGAAGAATACGATTCAGGCTAAGGGAGACATCTCCATTAAAATAATTATTCCAAGTCCTTTCTCTTTTGGTTTTTAAAAAGAAAACATACTGGGGAGATTCAAAAAAGTGAACAATTATCTTTCTTTTTACCATCAGATAACTATTGAGTGCTGGCCCAGCAGTCAGCCAAAAATCAGAAACCGGCTGAGGTTGATAATAAATATTGGTATCATAACCAGCCTCCCGAATAAAGATGGCTGGCTGGAGCTTGAGTGGTCCGAATCTCAAGGCAGCCTGCTCCCAGGCCAGGCGCATCTCCCGGGCTTTCCAGGTTTCCGCCGGCAAACGTGAAGAAATGAGTAAAAAGATCAGGCCGGAAAAAATCGAAGTGAATAATAATAGCTTAAATCTTTTTAATTTCACTCCCTGCTGGCCCCAATAATTTATCTTATATTTCAATTAATATTACCTTTTTAAAATTCCCGGGCTCAAACTAAAATGATAGATTTAATCACTTCGCCTTTAAAATTATATTTTAATAAAGAACAAAAATCCACCGGCAAAGCGTTAAAAATGAACCGAACCAGGGCAGCCGATTCAAATTAAAATCGGCTTCAGGGCAAGCTAATTCTTTATTTTCGCTTCCTCATGCGATTGATAAATAGGCCACCGATAGATAGTTTGACTTGTCTGGAGACAGAAATTAATTGTATATTAAAAAAACAATCATGCATCTTGACGCTATCCGCTTATCAGTCAATCAGAAAGGTTCCATTTTCTTTCGTTTTTTTCTCCTCTTCATCCTATCTACTGGCCTTTTCTCTCAGACAAGTGAAATCAAGCCCTCAACCGATGAGACGATCAGGCTCTGGGCTCGCCACCAAGAAAAAAAAGGAGAGATGTTTATAGCCTCGGGAGAGGTTGAGCTACATTTTCAGAATTTAACTCTCTTGGCTGATCAACTCGAAGTCGACACTTCTTCTTACGAGGTAACCGCGGAAGGAAATGTTACCCTACAATGGCCATCGGAAATCATTGTCTGTGAACGATTAATTTTTAATCTTAAAACCAGAGAAGGGAAGATGGAAAAGGTCCGGGCGATAGCCAGGCCCAATCTCCTTTTTGGAGCCAGAACTATAAATAAAACGAGTGGTGAGGTATATAGTTTAGAAAATGCCTGGTTAACTACCTGCACTCAGCCTGTGCCTCGATGGTCGTTCCAGTTTGCCCGGGCTAATCTCAAACCAGAAGATTACCTGATCCTGAACCGAGCCGTTTTGCGAATAAAAAACTTACCCGTATTGTATATTCCTTATATTCGCTATCCTCTGAAAGAAAGGGCTACTGGATTCCTTTTCCCTCAGCTGGGCTTTAACCAGGTGAAAGGATTTTCTCTAAGCGAAAGCTTCTACTGGCCAATTTCCCGCAATACTGACCTAACCTTAACCGGGGATTATTATAGCCGACAGGGTATTGGAACTGGCTTAGAATATCGTTACCTTCTTCCCTCCGATACCCGCGGAGAAATCAAGGCTTATGTCTTTTTTTTCCAGAAAAATGAAACCGGTTCAGCACCGAAGCCAGCTTATCTCCTTCGACTCAACCATCAGCAAAACCTGCCATTTGGCTTTCGATTGAGTGCCCAGGTCGATTCATCCAGCTCCTTCAATTTTCTTAGAGAGTTCGAGAACAATTTCAGTCTGGCGACGGTAGACAACTGTTCCTACCAGCTTAACCTTTCCAAGAGCTGGTCATATTTCAACTTGAGCTTCAGAAGCTCCAGCTTTGAAACTTTCTTTCCCCAAACCGGCCAGCAGGTGATTTCTGCTTTTTTACCCCAGGCTTCTTTTAATTTGCTTAAGTACCGTCTTTTCCCCTTCGTTTATTTATCCTGGGAATCAGGAGTAAGTAACTGGCGGTATTCCTGGAAAAGCCCGGATCAAACCGAAACTACCAGCCACCAGGGGAATGCCTATTTCCGACCGAATTTAAACCTGCCCTTCTCCCCAGCTCCATGGCTTAACCTTTCTTTATCCGCGGGCGGAATTTTTACCTATTATTTCCAGAGCTATCAACCGGGCACTACCACCAGCACTGATAATCCTCTATTTACCTCGCAAGCCCGGTTAAATTCCACTCTGGAAGGTCCTATTTTCTACCGGATTTTTTTTAAAGAAGGTGAGCCCTTCTTGAAACACTTGCTTATTCCGTTCTTTTCTTTAAATTATGATACCTGGCTGAAGCCATCAACTTATTCCAGAATAATTTCTCCCTTGGGTTTATACCGTGATGATTTTTTAAAATTCGGACTTACCCAGCATCTGCTGATAAAAGACGAATCTTCTCTCCGCGAAATTTTGACTTTGGGAGTTTCAGAGATTCTATATTTCCAGCCTGAGACCAGCCCAGTAAAATTTTATTATCCTTTAAATCCAGAAAGACATCTATCTCCTCTCAACGCCTTTCTTCGCTATTACCCACACGGCAAGTTCAGTCTGGATGTTAGCGCCGACTTTAACCCTTATGAAAAGAATTTCCTCAATTTCAGGCTAAGCACCAATTATGGCGCTCCCGAGGATAATTTTTTCTTCAGCCTCAATTGGTCAAAGAGCTATCAGGTCCTGGCCTTAAATAGTTTTTTCCGCAGCAACCAAATTGGCTGGCAGGGAAGTTTTCGCTGGCCGGAGAAAATAGAATTTAAAGCTCAGATTGAATACGATTTTCAGGCCAAAAAACTTCTTTACACTGGATTGGCTGGCATTTACCATTATCAATGTCTGGATTTCAGCTTCGATTTGAGAGTTTTTTACTATCGTAGCCGGCCGGAAACCCAATTTAAATTTTCAATCGGATTGGGGAATATCAGCCGAACTTCTGATTTACTCGGAGGATTTAATTTTTAGCCTCAGCTTCCTTTTGGCCAGCTTTATCAAGCGGCTCTCATTTGCCTGGCATAAGATTTATTGCGCACCTGACTGCGGGCCATTTCGGATTAAGAAATGATGGTGCAATTGACAGTGGGGCTACATTATATATAAAATCTAATAAAATGGATTGAAAGTTAACCAGCCTTATGATCCAAGGAGAAATAAATGCGTCTTCTCATAACAGGTATTTCAGGTTTCATTGGAAGCCACTTAGCAGATTATATCAGTTTTAATATTCAGAACGTCGAGCTTTACGGCCTCGTTCGACCACGGACTTCTCTCCAGAACCTATCCAGGGTCGCTGATAAAATAAAATTTTTAGAAGGAGACCTGAAAGATTTAACCTCTATTCTCCACGTCTTATCTGAAGTTCGGCCAGATCGGATTTTTCATCTGGCTGGGCAAAATGCCATCGGAGCCTCCTGGAACCTGCCAGCTGAAACCCTTTCGGTCAATATTCTGGGAACGGTTAATTTGTTAGAAGCTCTGAGAGAACTGCGCTTTAATCCCCGAACTATAATTGCCGGGGCCGGCGAAGCTTATGGTCTGGCCTTTTCTGATGAACTGCCAATGAAAGAAACTTTGCTTTTCAGGCCGTTAAATCCTTTTGGAATAAGCAAGGCGGCTCAGGATATGTTGGGGTTTCAATATTTCAAAAGCTATGGCCTGAAGATTATCAGAGCCCGTCTTTTCAGCGCGATTGGTCCGAGGCAGCCAGAATATTATTTCGCCTCGAATCTGGCCAAGCAAGTGGCTGAAATTGAAAAAAAGAAAAAAGAACCAATCCTTTACTGTGGCAACCTGGAGAATAAAAGGGACTATACTGATATCCGGGATTTAGTTAAGGCCTTGTGGTTGATTTCTGAAAAAGGCGAAGAAGGAGAAGCTTATAACCTTGGCTCTGGACAGGCCTGGTTTGGAAATGAAATTCTCAAAATCTTATTAGGAATGACCAGAGCTAAGATAGTCTTAGAAACAGAGGAAAAACGTCTGCGGCCAGCCGACCCACCTATTCTTTTAGCTGACAATAGCCGCTTGGTAAAGCTTACCGGGTGGAAGCCACAAATTAATATTAAGCAGTCACTCCTTGATCTTTTGAATTACTGGCGGGAAAGAGTTTAATCAAAAATTATCAGCCAGCCAATAGAATTGGATGCTTAGCCGGTTTTCTTGATATTTAACTCTAACTGGCTTTCCTGGGCAGATTTTCTCTCTTCTTCAATGGCTTTTAGAATCTCTGGAGTGACATCGCCGGTTGGATAATTACCATCAAAACAGGCCGAACAGAAATATCGAAGCTTGGGATTTTCCATCCTGATGGCTTTTTTCAGATTGGCCAATGTCTGATAGATGACTTGATCAGCTCCGATACGTCTGGCTACCAATTCTTCATCTGCCTCCCGAGCGATAAATTCAGTTTTAGTCTGCATATCAATTCCGTAAACACAGGGATAGCGAAGAGGAGG
Source organism: Candidatus Aminicenantota bacterium (assembly GCA_002877915.1). GTDB lineage: Bacteria > Acidobacteriota > Aminicenantia > Aminicenantales > Saccharicenantaceae > Saccharicenans. The sequence goes on along the minus strand of PNJE01000007.1, from coordinate 30,664 downwards.
CGAATAAGAAGCAAAATAGACTTTTTCCGCCCCACATTCTCTTACCATTTCCACTATGGCCCGCGAAGTATTGCCGCGAACGATACTATCATCAACCAGCAAAACCTTTTTCCCCTGCATTTCTGAGCAGATTGGATTTAGCTTCTGGCGGACCGAGCTCTGCCTTTTAGATTCAGCCGGCATAATAAAAGTTCGGCCAATGTATCTGTTTTTTACCAAGGCCTCGCTGTATTTGAGTTTCAATCTACGGGCAATCTCAATGGCGGCATCGCGAGCAGAATCCGGAACCGGTACCACCACGTCAATTTCTAAATTTCTCTTCTTGATCTCTCCGGCCAGCAGGCGGCCTAAATTCACCCGACTCTTATAAACGTTCACTCCGTCAATCACTGAATCTGGGCGGGCAAAATAAACCCATTCAAAAAGACAGGGAGTGTGTTTCCTTTTTATAATTCTTCGGCGGTGAAGCTGTCGGTTACGGTCTATGAAAATGGCTTCTCCGGCTTCAATATGCTCAATCTCTTCGAATCCCATTAGATTAAGGCTGACCGTTTCCGAAGCAAAAGCATACGAGGGGAGCAGACCGTCTTTTCTTCGGCCAAAGCTCAGAGGTTTTATTCCATAAGGATCGCGGAAAGCCAGCAGACCTTGCTCAGCAATATAAGCCACCGTGGCATAGCTGCCCTTAACCTGGCGATAAACTCCAGCCACTGCCTTAAATACACTTTCTGGAGTTAGATTATTTACTCTCTGCTCTTCGAGTTCCTGGGCAAAGATGTTCAAAATAACTTCAGCATCGCAATCAGAATTAAGCAAACGCTGATGCTTTTCAAAAAGCTCCTTTTTTAGCTGCCGATAATTAATTACGTTCCCGTTGTGAGCCAGAATTATACCAAACGGAGAATTAACCATAAAAGGCTGGGCATCCTCATGGCCCCCGCCGCCAACGGTTGGATAGCGAGTGTGCCCGATACCGATATTGCCTTTAAGCTGAGCTGCTTCCTGCGGCCCAAATATATCCATCACCAAGCCGCTCCCTTTTTTCTCATGGAATCGGCCATCATAAGTGATTATACCAGCAGCATCCTGCCCTCGATGCTGGATAGAAAGCAGCCCCTGGTAAAGGTCATGAAATACTTCTCGATTGGCCCAGATACCGATAACACCACACATCTAAAAGTTTTCCTTATTTAAGTTTTATTATAGCAAATCCCCTAAGGCTTTTAAATCAAAAGCCATTACTTTGTCTCCAGTTGCCGACAGATAAAGAAAAATTCAGTCTATCGATTCTATTGGCCGATATAAATAAGAAAGCCTAACTAGATCAGGCGGCGGTCCAAAATTTTAACCAAAATTTAACCTTGGCTTCACCCTTTTTTCATTTTAACCAATTATACTTCCAGCCTGAAAGCACTCTGGAATCCATCTGGCGCCGGACGGATTCCAGGAAAAAATTTAAAACTCAGGAGGAAAAATGAACTTAAGTCCGAAAATCTCAGGTCGCTGGATCAGCCGGCTTTCATTTTCTGTTCTAATGATAATGGGCCTGCTCTGGATCTCAGCCAGCCAGTCGTTTGCTCAACAAAAATTATCCACTACCATCTATTTAGACTACACCTATTATCTTTCAAACCAGGGTCCGATCACCAATCCCCAGGGCGATCCGAATTTTAAAAATAATTTTTTCACTTTTCGCCGGGCTTACTTCCGCTACGACAATAAAATCAATGATCGACTGAGCTTCCGGTTGACTTTTGATGGCGATTATGTCAAAGCAGTTGATGCCGCCGGCAAAAAGGACGATAAATTCAGGCCATTTCTCAAGCATCTTTATTTTCAACTGACCGATATTATTCCCAGTTCCGATTTAAAAGTCGGCTTAACTGACACCATCACTTTTAAAATGGCCGAAGATCGCTGGGGATACCGCAGCGTAGCCAAAGAAATTATGGACAACTACAAAGATGTTACCGGCAAAGACATTGATGCTTATAGCGCCGATCTGGGAGTAAGTTTGACCGGAAAAATCATCAGGCAGTTACGTTATGGTGTCATGCTGACCAATGGAGCCGGCTATAGCCACCCAGAAGGCGATAAGTATAAAAAATTGATGAGTCAAATCCAGTTAATTCCAGTGGCTGGCATCTCAATCGTAGGTTATGCCGACTACGAAAAACAAACGGCTACAGCTAAAGCGCTCACTTACAAGGGTGACCTTTATCTTGAGGCCATCAAAAATCTGACCCTGGGAGCTGAATATTTTATTTATCGTAATGACCTGAATGTGCTTAATGACCAGCGTTATAATCGAGCGGGTTATTCCATCTTCGGTCGCTATGTGTTGCTCCCGGATAAACTTAACGTTTTTGCCCGTTTTGACCGGTATGATCCAAATAACAAAATCTCTCAGGATGAAATTAACCTAACGATAGCCGGCCTCGATTGGGCTCTTATCCACAGCAGCCTTCGGCTTCAACCCAATATCTGGTTTTATCACTATAATGACCCAGCTAAAAATAATGACCTGGTATTTAATATGACCTTTTTTATGGCTTTTTAAAAAATTTAAAAATTAGAAAAGGAGAAAAATAATGAAAAGTAAATCGAGAAACAAAAAATTAACTGCCTGGCTAACTGGTTATTTAGCCTTCGGTCTGGTGTTGATTCTGCCCCTATTCTCTTTTCATCCGCTCCTAGCCGCCCAGAAAAAAATGCTCCAGATAAAAGGCTCCGATACGCTGGTCAACCTGGTTCAAGTGCTGGCGGAAGAATATATGAAGAAATATCCTGGCCAGGCAATCGCCGTTCTCGGGGGCGGTTCAGGCACAGGAATTTCAGCTCTTATCAACGGCACCACCGATATTGCCGACCATTCCCGAGAGTGGAAGTCAAAAGAATTGGACCTGGCTTATGAAAAAGGAGTAAGGGCACGCATTTTCGCTATAGCCATTGATGCCCTGAGTATAGTCGTCAATGAGAAAAATCCGGTGGACACACTTACTATGACCCAAGTGGGGGCTATTTTCCGAGGAGAAATCAAAAACTGGAAAATGGTTGGTGGACCTGACCAGAAGATCTCTCTTTATGGTCGCCAGTCCAATTCCGGTACTTACGCTTTCCTTCAGGAACATGTTCTCAACAACAAGAATTATTCACCTGAGGTCAAGGAAATGAATGGCAACGCCCAAATTGTCGAAGCCATTACCCAGGATCTGGCCGGAATTGGTTATATAGGGGTAGGTTATGTTTATGATGAAAGCGGTCAGGTAAGAAAAGGATTAAAGGTATTAAAAATTAAAAAAGATGAAGGGTCACCTGAATATTCACCTCTGGATAAAGAAGCTGTTTACTCGGCCCGCTATCCCATTTCTCGCCCACTGTATCAATCAACCAACGGTAAACCTTCAGAAGCGGCCGCCAGCTTTATAAAATTTGAGCTCAGTCCAGAAGGCCAATCAATAGTGGAAAAAGAAGGTTTCTTCCGAATAGGTAAAGAGCTGATGGCCGAAAACGAAAAGAACCTTAAATAAAGCAGGATAAATCATGGCCTCAATTAAGAAGAAGGGCCCCCTCCAAAACTTAAAAGAAAACATAATCCAGCATATTTTTCAGCTTAGTGGCTTTCTGGCAGTTATTATTCTCCTGTCCATTCTTGCCCTTCTTCTTTCTACGGCTGTACCAGCCTTTAAAGAAATTAATTTAAAAGAATTTTTCACTTCCACCCGCTGGGACCCGACTTCGCCAGAAAAACCCGAATACGGAGTTCTCTCCCTCTTAGTCAGCACTTTGTTTGTGACCGCTGGAGCTCTTATCCTGGCCTTCCCCGTAGGCCTGGCAGTAGCGGCTTATTTATCAGAAGTAGCCAGCCCCAAGATTAGAGAAATTCTCAAACCGGTGATTGAGCTTCTAGCGGCTATTCCTTCAGTGGTCATAGGTTTTATTGGTTTAAATCTAGTTGGTCCGGCCATTGCCAGAATTTTTAAGCTGAGCAACGGACTTAATGCTTTAAATGGAAGCCTTCTCCTGGCCATTATGGCCTTGCCGACCATCATTAGCCTTTCCGAAGATGCTTTATCGGCAGTACCTTTTTCTTATGTCGAAGCTTCCCTATCCCTCGGGGCTAACCGCTTTGAAACTCTCATCTGGGTAAAAATTCCAGCGGCTATCTCTGGAATAGTGGCCTCTTTCATGTTGGGAATGGGCAGGGCTATAGGTGAAACCATGACCGTGCTGATGGCCACTGGAAATGCTCGGGCTTTCCCTCATGGCTTCCTCCAATCGGTCAGAACCATCACCGCTGATATTGCTATCGAGCTGGGGGAAGTTCCTTATTACACCACTCATTATTATGCCCTTTTTGCCTTAGGATTGATGCTGTTCATTATGACCTTTTTAGTCAACTTAGTGGCTGATATCATTCTGGAAAAACAAAAAAGGATGTTATCATGAAAACCTCAATCAAAAAGAGCCGGCCCAGCCATAAAAGTCAGTTGACAGAGGCAATAGGTTTTCTTTTTCTCAGACTTTCGGTTTCTCTTGTTCTGATAATCATCCTTTACTTTTTTTATGACCTCGGCCGTAAAGGTTACCAGGCGATAAACTGGCCTTTTCTTACCCAGGCCCCGCGACACGGTATGACCGAGGGTGGAATATTCCCAGCAATAGTCGGGACCTTCCTAATCACCATGATTACTGCCCTTCTGGCTATTCCCCTTGGTCTGGGAGCAGCCATTTACCTTAATGAATACGCCAGACCCGGACGCCTGACGCGTTTAATCAGGTTGTCAATCAGAAATCTGGCCGGTGTTCCTTCTATCGTCTATGGACTTTTCGGAGTTATCCTTTTCGTCAATTTCTTCAAATTCGGCACTTCGATACTTTCTGCTGGCTTGACCCTTGGCCTTTTAACTCTGCCGTGGACCATCACCGCCAGTGAAGAAGCTCTTAAAGCTATTCCTGATAGCTACCGGGAAGGCGCGCTGGCTCTCGGAGCCACCAGGTGGCAAATGATCCGGACCAACGTTTTGCCCTATGCCATTCCAGGCATATTAACAGGCGCGATATTAGGGCTATCCAGAGCCGCCGGGGAAACTGCTCCTATCATGTTCACCGGAGCAGCCTTTTATCTGCCTTATCTCCCCCATTCGCTCCGGGACCAATTCATGGCTTTGCCTTATCATCTTTACATCATGGCCACTCAGCACCAGGCAATTGATAAAGCTAGACCGATTGCCTACGGTACAGCGCTTGTTTTGATTGCTCTGGTAGTAATTTTAAACTTGACCGCCATTATCATAAGAGGCAAGTTGAGAAGGAAATGGAGGCATTAATTATGGAAACCGTTCCAATCATCCCAGCACCAGAAGCCAAGATAATCATAGAAGACCTCAATTTATTTTACGGGAAAAAACAGGTGCTAAAAAAAATTAATCTGGCCATCCCCGAAAATAAGGTTACCGCTATTATTGGTCCTTCCGGGTGTGGCAAGTCAAGCCTGATTCGCACTTTAAACCGCCTGAATGACCTCATCCCAGAAGCCCGGGTTGAGGGAAAGGTGATTCTCGATGGAGAAAACATCTATGACCCGGATGTAGACCCGGTGGTTTTAAGGAAAAAAGTCGGTCTGGTTTTCCAAAAGCCCAATCCCTTTCCCAAATCCATATTCGACAATATCGCTTACGGTTTGCGGTTTGGGAATCACAAGAAATCCGAGGAAATCCAAGCCATTGTGGAGAGAAGTTTAAAGCAGGCCGCTCTCTGGGATGAAGTCAAAGATTGTCTTCATCAAAGCGCTTTAAGACTTTCTGGGGGGCAGCAACAAAGGCTGTGCCTGGCCCGGGCTCTGGCTGTGGAGCCAGAAATAATTCTATTTGACGAGCCCTGTTCCGCTATTGACCCGATAGCCACGGCCAAAGTAGAAGAGCTTATCCATCAGTTGAAAAAAGATTATACCGTGATCATCGTCACCCACAATATGCAGCAGGCTGCCCGGGTGGCTGATTTTACTGCTTTCCTCTGGTTGGGAGAGCTTATTGAATTTGACCGGACCGAAAAGATTTTTACCAACCCTAAAAATAAACTTACTGAAGATTACATAACCGGTCGTTTCGGTTAAGGAGAAATCAGATCGGGGAAAATAACCTTGGTATAAAAAACGCCAGAACTTTTAAGAGAGAATTGGAAAATTCAAGATGTCGGGCGATTAAATCATCGGCTACCCAATAATTATTTTTTCAGAAATAGATGACCAGATGGACTTAAGTTTTATTTTAAGGTATAAGAAAAATAAAACCAATGCCAAAAACTATTGCTATGCTTGATGATGAGGAAGATATCCTCGAACTGGTCCGCACCCATCTCAGCCGGGCTGGATTTAAAGTGGAAACTTTCACTGAACCTGAAAATTTCCTTAAATACCTTGACCGCCACCGACCCGACCTGATTCTCCTCGATTTGATGCTTCCGGGCTCCGACGGCCTGGAGATTTGCCGCTATCTTAAAAGGGCGCCGGATAAAGCTTCCATCCCCATCATTATGTTAACTGCTCGCTCCCAGGAAGTTGACCGCGTAACCGGCCTCGAGCTTGGGGCAGATGATTATGTGACCAAACCGTTTTCCCTGCGAGAATTAGAAGCCCGGATTAAAGCTGTTTTAAGGCGCCTGGAAACCAAGGTTAATGGCACCGCCAGGAAAATCCTGGCCGGCGGGAAGCTGGTTATTGATCCGGAAAAATATGAAGTCCAAATAGAAGATAAGCCAGCAGAATTGTCCTTAACGGAGTTTAAAATCTTAGAACTCCTGACCTCCAAGCCCGGACGTGTTTTTAGCCGCGACCAGATTCTAGACTATTTGTGGAGCCAGGAAAAGGTGGTTATTCCGAGAACAATTGATGTCCACATCCGACATCTGAGGGAAAAATTAGGGAAGCTTAGCCACTTTATACAGAGCGTCCGAGGGGTTGGCTACAAATACGAAGAATAGAAAAAATTTTTCTTCCTACCGAAATAAGGTTTTTCTGCCTTTCTCGATCGGAATATTAAATAGCGAAGTGAAACTATTTAGGATTATATAATTTTTTATTATTTTTTTTTAAACTCGTCTAGCCAGGTTTAGCTAAATACCGCTTCGCCTGGTTTTGAAATTATCAAGAAGATTTTTTCTTAACTAACCGCCAGAGCAAAAAAACCAGCACTCCGAAATTAAGGCCAAGAATTATAACCATCCAGAGAATAACATCCATTTTATTCCTCGTCCTCTATCACCGGATTTTTGATCCAGCGTGCTAAGCGCTTGTTAAGTAAAACAACTGCCAGAAATAATAATACCCACTGGGAAAATATGGTTCCCATTGAATTAACCTTGAAAGGATGCCACCAGGCTTTTTTATCCCAGCCAATTGCCTGATAAAACCACCAACCAGTCATCGCCAGAAAAAGCAACGGCGATATATATTGAAGGATAAAACTCCACCACTTTCCCATTTTTATATCGGCCCCATCCTGGTTGTTTGGCCGATGACCATTTCCACCATTAGCAGTGGAGCCGACCAGAGCAATAAGGCCAGAACATAGACGAGGACAAAAACCCCGCCTCCGTATTGGGCCGCCATCCGGGGGAAACGCCAGATATTCCCAGTGCCGACCGCCATCCCAATGGCCGCAGCTACAAAGCCTATTCTTGTTAAGAATAACTCTCTTTGAGCCAACTTCTTATCCTAAAGCCTTTTCTTAAAGGCTAAAATATATTTTTAATAGGCATTGTTATTTAGCGATTATAAAAAAATCTACCAGCCAAAGCAATCTGGTTTTCTCAAACTTGAATTGAAAAATGGATCAACGGGCAGGGATAAAAAATAGAAAATTTTGAAATTTAAAAAGAATTTGGCTTGAGCTTAAAATTTAAAATCTAATCCAAATCTTAAACCGAAGCCAGAATAATTTAAATCAGCTTTTCTGGGGTTTATTACCCCCGGCTCTGAGGGGAGCCTTTCCCGAATGAAGAGCACCGGATAAGAGACGTTAGGGGAGACCTGGACTTGCCAGTAATAAAGATCTCCGGATTCTTTATTTTGCCAGCCGTCCGAATCCAAGTAAATATTATCGCCATGAAAATTTTTTATCCGCACCGAACGGTAGGACCCTTCTATATAAATCCTGAACCAGGAAGTCAATGGCCACTGATAACCGGCTGCTTCTACCCATCCCCAGGCCTTCCCCGAGGCTGTTCCTTTCCAGGAAGCCCAGCTTTCTAAAGGACTCCCAACCTGTTGAGTAATTAAATAATGATAATCAGTTTTCGCCAGATGATATTCAATTCCTAATTGGAAATAAAAAAGATCTACCGGCTGATACCTTAAAGAAATCCTCAACGGTAGATCTTTTACTCCGATCTCTGTTCGAACTGAATAATCAACGTTTCCAACCGTAAAAGCTGTCGGGTTAACTTTTGATTGTTGAAAATAATCGAATCCCAATCCAAGTGACAGGCGAGGCCAAAATTCGTAGAACAAATCAAATCCATAGCCAAAGCAAAAATGAAGGGGGCTCAAATTAGCTTTCCCATTGTAGTTAAGAACCCCGAGGTAATAATCGGTTACTCCCTCGGCCGCTTGATTCAACATAGAAGGAGAAATGTAAGTGCCGAAACCATAAACTTTTAACGATAATCTTTTTATAGCCGCGATACCGGGTGTCCGGGGAATTATCCTTTGGGCTTTAACCTCCGGCCTGGACTCTTCATTTTTTTGGGCTCGGACTGGTTCAGACGTTGCCTTTGGTGTCGGCTTCTCGGAGCGAGGTGGATTGGCCACCACTGGCTTTGGCTGAGGAACTACTTCCACCAGGCTCTCATGGATATACCCTTGCCCCCTGGTTCCATCTGATTTCTCGAACAGCACCAGATACCATTCCCCTTCTTTTTTTTCGGCCTCCAATTCTGTTCCTTCTGGGACCTGAAGAAGCATTTCGCTACTAATGTCTGGCTTTACCCTGATGTTAGCTTGTTCGCTGACCACCCGAACTCTAAATTTCTGAGTTTGAGAACCAGCTACGGAGAAAAAAAGAAACACCATTAAAATTGTTAATCCCAGGGCGCTTAGCTTCTTCATTTTTGGCCTTCCTTTCTGGTTTCAGCCTAATTCTAATATAAAATCAGGAAAAACTAAAACCAGGATCTTTAAAACCAACCGAAAAATATCTGGGCTCTCTTTTATTACTCGGGCATAAATGTTTTCTTGGAGCCAGATAATTAAAATCGCTAAACAATAAGATTCAATTAGCCAAAAAAAACAGCCTTTAGCTACCACCGTCGGGCTGAAAGCAATCTTGCTAACAAATTGGCAGAACGATTACCTGTCTTTAGTTATTAATTTGAATAATTGGGCCGTCTTTCTTAATTTCGCTTTGGATGAATAAAGCTAAGGGGGTTTTTAAAGGCCGCCTCTCATATCGGGCCTCGCCCCGAAGTTGGCTAAAAACTAGCTCAGGCAGAAAAGAAAAGGGAATTTATTTTTTTATAAACAATTGACCGGCATAGATGGCCGCTTCTCCCAGCTGTTCTTCAATTCTCATCAATTGGTTATATTTTTCGACCCTTTCTCCTCGGGCGGGAGCACCCGTTTTAAGCTGCCCGGTGCCCAGGGCAACAGTAAAATCAGCAATAAAGCTGTCGACTGTTTCTCCGCTGCGATGAGAAACCACCGCTGACCAACCAGCTCTCCTGGCCATTTCGACAGCCTGAATAGTTTCGGTAATTGTTCCAATCTGGTTCAATTTGATTAAAACCGAATTGGCCACATTTTCTTCGATTCCTTTTTTTATTCTTTCGACATTAGTAACAAAAATATCATCCCCGACCAATTGAATTTTCTTGCCTAGCTGTTGATTTAAAATTTTCCAGCCTTCCCAGTCATCTTCAGCCAGGCCATCTTCTATCGAAATAATAGGATACTTCTCAATCCAGGAGGCGTACATTTGTACCATCTCAGCGGCTTTAATTTTCCGGCCTTCAGTCCGCAGGTTATAAAGTCCATCTTCATAAAAGCCGCTGGCCGCCGGATCAAGAGCGATGGCCACTTGTTTTAGAGGGAGGTAGCCGGCCTTTTCTATCGCCTCAACAATTAAATCCAGAGCCTCTGAATTTTTTTTGAGAGCCGGGGCGAATCCACCCTCATCACCCACTCCAGTTGAATATCCCTTGCTTTTGATAACGCTTTTTAGCGATTGATAAATCTCACTTCCCCAGCGCAGAGCTTCCCGAAAAGACGGAGCTCCAACGGGAACAATCATGAATTCCTGCAGATCGGGTCCTTGCCAGTTAGCATGAACCCCACCATTGAGAATGTTGAACATGGGGACAGGAAGAAATTTAACTGAGATTCCGCCCAGGTACCGGTATAAAGGCAACTTCAATGAAAAGGAGGCTGCCCGAGCGGCCGCCAAACTAACCCCAAGAATGGCGTTAGCCCCCAGGCGGCTTTTATTAGCTGTTCCATCGAGTTGCAGCATTTTTTGATCAATAGCCATCTGGTTGCAGGCATCCAAGCCGCAAATTTCAGGAGCTATTAGCTTATTGACATTTTCTACTGCCTTAAGTACACCTTTGCCGTTATATCTTTTTTTATCACCATCCCTTAATTCCAGGGCTTCGTGAATTCCGGTCGAAGCTCCTGAGGGAACTGCCGCTCTGGCGATGGTGTCATCCTCTAAAGTAATTTCTACCTCGACTGTTGGGTTGCCTCTGGAATCAAGTATTTCCCTGGCTTTAATTTCTCTAATAGTCGTCTTCATTGGTCTTCTCCTCTTTAATATTAAAAATATTTTATTTTTATTTTTAATTTTAGCATACAGCCAGTTTTAATTCTATTTACAACTAAAGCGATTTTTCATCTTTAACTTTTTTTTAATTGGATAATTTAATAAAATTAAGCCAGGCCTTTAAAGAAAATTAATTTTTAAAATATATTCAAAAAAGGAAAAAAGGATGAGCCTTCTGGAAATTATCTTAAAATTGGTTCTGGCTATTGCCCTCGGCGGATTGATCGGAATTGAAAGAGAAACCAGCCAGAAGCCCGCCGGATTCAGGACTAATATTCTGGTGTGCATCGGCTCGGCCATCATCATGAGCCTGGGGGTTGGTTTTATCAAAAACAGCAATGCCACTCTTGATACCCTGAGCCGCATGGCCGCTGGAGTAGTCACCGGGATAGGTTTTCTGGGGGCTGGGACAATCATCCACGCCAGGGGAATGGTTATCGGTCTAACCACTGCTTCCACTCTCTGGGTTGTTTCAGCTCTTGGACTGTTAATTGGAGCGGGCTATTATATTCCAGCTGTTATTTTGACTGCCATAGTTATGGCTACCTTAGTGACCTTCCGGAAAATAGAAGAAATCTATTTAAAAAAGCATATTTTTCATTACCACCTAAAATTTAAAGAATCCCCCGATATCCTGTCCAAATTGCGGAAAATAAGTTTTCATCATGGAATAAAGCTCGACCGGTTGAGTCTTAAAAAAGAAGGAGAGGACTTAATTATTTCTTTTTCGGCCATCGGTTCAGAAGAAAAAGAACAAGACTTTAACGAAGCTCTGATGAATATGGGGCAGCTCGAGGAATTCCGGATTGAATAAGATTAATCTACTTATAGCCACAACTAATGAAGGTAAAGTGCGAGAAATCAAGAAGCTTCTCCGCGGGCTCGGCCTTCATTTAGAAAGTCTTAAATCTTATCCCCACTTTGGTAAATACCAAGAAACCGGAAGAACTTTTGCCGAAAACAGTGAGGGAAAGAGTCTTTATTACAGCCAGAGATATCCAGGACTCGTGCTGGCTGAAGATTCGGGCCTGGAAGTAGAAGCCCTGGGAGGGAAGCCGGGTGTCTACTCGGCTCGGTTTTCAGGAGTCAAGGCTAACGATAAAAAAAATATTAATAAACTTCTAAATCTGATGACCAAGGTGCCAGTGGAAAAAAGGAAAGCCCGTTTTGTTTGTGTCGCCACCCTAACAAAAGGCGGTAAGGTTATTAAATCCTATCGGGGAACAGTTAGCGGGATGATATCTTTGAGTCCGGAGGGAGATAATGGTTTTGGCTATGACCCGGTTTTTTACTACCCGCCACTTAAAAAGACTTTTGCCCGGCTTAAGCCATCTGAAAAAAACAGGGTTAGCCACCGAGCCAGGGCTTTCAGGAAAATCAGGGAATTTCTGAAGCATTATTTAAAGCACCAAGCCAATAAAAAGGCAAGACCAGGAAAGAGCTCAGACCTTCATAAGGGGTAAACTTCAGTTAACCGAAGTCCGGGTAAGGGAAACCAAATTTAACCCACGAAATTGCTCTTGTCTTCCCATCTTACTTATTATCAATTAGTTATAAAAAGAGAAGATTGGCCTGGATTTTGCAAGATAAATTTTTGAAAGGAGGCTACCGATGAAAGGATTCTTCCCGAAATCCTTGGCTCTGGCAATGGTGGTTTTTATTTTTCTGGCTTCATCTGGCCTGAGCCTGGCTCAAAGCCAGCCCCAGAATAAAGCCACCACCAAAATTAACATTAACACCGCTACTGTGGCTGAGCTTCAAACACTTCCCCGGATTGGCCCTAAAGTGGCCCAGAGAATTATTGATTATCGGACGAAAAACGGCCCATTCAAAAAAGCTGAAGATTTGATGAAAGTCAGGGGCATTGGTGAAAAAATCTTTAATCAAATTAAAGATTCAATCACCGTCGGAGAAAATAAATAAGTTCAGCCGGGAGCAGAAGAAAAAATCCCTCTTTTCTTCTGCTCCTATTTTCCTTTTTCCCTTACCGATGAATTTCTATCTTTGTAAGTGGCAAATTTTGATTATTTAAAATCTAATTTCAACTCTCTGCCCTTTTTCATTAAGAATCAGCTTCCCCGGAAGAGACGAGTCCTCAGGCCAGAGGAAATAATATCCAAAAATTAGCGGATGGAAATTTCAAGAGCGGGGATGAGCTTTATGATAAACTTCAAGCAAATGGGTCAAATCCAGGTGAGTATATTTCTGGGTGGTAGCCAGGCTTTTATGTCCTAATAATTCTTGAATTGCCCGCAGGTCCGCCCCACGGCTGAGAAGGTGGGAAGCAAACGAATGACGCAAAGAATGAGGGCTGATTTTCCTGTTTACGGCAATTTGTCTCAGTCGGCGGCGAACGAGCCGTTGTACTGATCTCACGGTCAACCTTTCCCCTCGATAATTAAGGAACACCGCCGGGACAACTTTATTTTTAATGAGGGCGGTCCTGGCCGCCAAGTAACTTTTTAACCATTTTTCAGCCTCCCGGCCAAAGGGAACAATCCTTTCTTTTTTACCTTTTCCTTTTACTCGAAGGAGCCTCTCTTTAAGATGAATATCTTCCAAGTCGAGAGACACTAACTCCGATACCCTTAATCCTGAAGCGTATAACAATTCCAGAATGGCTTTATCCCGGAGATCAATGGGATCATCTTTTTTTACTTCCCACTCGAGCAGCCGAGTGGTTTCGTTTTCTGTTAGAAAGCCCGGGATAAGCTCTTCTTTCCGGGGGGTAGCCAGAGCCCCGGCCGGATTGTCAGACCGCCACTTTCTTTTCAGGCAAAAATCAAAAAAGGACCGCATAGCTGCCAGCTTCCGAATGACCGAGCTTTTTTTCAGTTGGAGTTCATGCAGCTCAGCCAGGAAGCCTCTAAGTGTTAGGGTATCAGCATTCTTCCAGGTCATTCCATTCTCCCGGAGATAAGCCGATAATTGGTTCAGATCCCGGGAATAGGCAGCCACGGTATGCGGAGAAGCATTTTTCTCGAATCTCAAGAAGTTTAAGAATTCTTCAACTTCTTTTTTCATCTGGCCCAGGGTCTATCTTTTTATCTGAAGCCTTAGCCGGCTCAGGCTCTTTTTTTGCCTGATCCTTGGAGGGAGTTTTAAGGCTAACTTCGAGATTATCTCCATCAAGATAAAGCGCATAATCACAATTCTGACAATAGATATAAGGTTTGCCTTTGGCTGGAACTTTTTTAAATAAGACCTTGGCCCCGCACTTGGGGCAAATCTGGTTAATTACTTCATCCCAGCTGGCAAACTTGCACTTGGGATAATTGCTGCAACCATAAAAATATTTTCCTCTCCTGGTCTTTTTTCTAATTATGGTGCCCCCACAACCATTGGGGCAGGGAATCCCAGTGTTGAGCTCATCTTTCTGGATATATTTACACTTGGGATAATTAGAACAGGCAATAAATGTCCCATACCGCCCCCGCCGATACACAAGGGGAGAGCCACAGAGGGGGCATTTAGCCTCGAGACTCTTAGCTTCTTTTTTCACCAGGGGCTCTTTATAATCACATTCGGGATAACCCGAGCAGGCCTTAAACCGACCATATCGGCCTTCCTTGATTACCAGATTCCGACCGCATTTAGGGCATTTATCCTCGACCGGAATGCCATTTTTTTTAATTGACTCGCTTTCCTGCCCCTTTTCTAAATATTGCTGCAACAGTTGATAATATTGACGCAGACTCGATAACCAATCAGCTTGCCCATCACTTATTTTATCCAGTTCTTCTTCCATCCGGGCGGTAAACTTGTAATCAAAAAGATCAGTAAAATATTTTACCAGAAAATCTATTACGAACATCCCCAGTGCGGTTGGTTTAAATCTCCCCTCTTCCTTGATAACATATTTTCTGTCCTGGATGGTAGCAATAATCGGAGCATAAGTGCTCGGCCGGCCAATTCCCCTGAGTTCCAATTCTTTAACCAAGGTAGCCTCGGTATATCTTGGCGGAGGTTGGGTAAAGTTTTGCTTACTCAGTAGATCAATTAACGTCAGCTTTTCTCCTTCCTTAGCCGGAGGCAGTATCCCGGTAGCTTCCTTCTCCTCTAATTCCTCAGCCGAAGCTTTTTTGCCTGAGTCCAAAGAATTATTCAATTTCAAGTGCTGCTCTTCATATAAGGCCAGGAAGCCCTTGAATTTAATCACTTCTCCCCTGGCGACAAAACCGTAACGGGACACTTTTATTTCAAACTGAGTTTCTTCAACTTCGGCCGGACTCATCTGGGAAGCGATAAACCGGTTCCAGATTAGTTTATAAAGTTCATATTCTTCCTTCTTTAAAAAACCTTTTACTTTTTCAGGAGGTAAATCGAGATGAGTGGGCCGGATGGCTTCATGGGCTTCCTGAGCAGTCTTTCTTGATTTATAAACATTCGGCCGAGCTGGAAGGTAATCCGGGCCAAAATGCTCTTCTATATATTTCTTGGCTGCCTGGCGAGCTACCTCGGAAATTTTCACCGAATCTGTTCTCATATAAGTAATTAAACCAACTGGTCCTAGCTCTCCTAATTCCAAACCTTCATATAATCTCTGGGCCACCGACATGGTCTTTTTCACTGGAAAATGCAGTAACCTGAAAGCATCTTGCTGCAGAGTAGAAGTTATATAAGGAGCCGGCGGATTTTTATGGCGCGCTTTAACTTTAATCTTTTCTAAAATAAAAATTTCGCCACGACAAACATCCAATATTTCTTGCGCCTGCTTCTCGTTCCTTATTCTGACTTTTTTCCCATCAACCGTGCTAAGAATGGCTTTAAATTCGGGAGGATTTTCTGCCCTAAGGATGGCTGAAATTATCCAATACTCCTCAGGAACAAAATTTTTAATTTCTTTCTCCCGGTCACAGATAAGTCTCAAAGCCACCGATTGAACTCGGCCAGCACTCAATCCCCGACCTATTTTTTTCCACAGAAGAGGACTGATCAAGTAGCCTACCAGTCGGTCTAAAATTCTTCTGGTTTGCTGGGCGTTAATCTTGTTCTGATCTAAAGGTCCGAGCTTAGTAAAAGCCTCCTTAATGGCTCCCTCTGTTATCTCATGGAATACTGCTCTATATATTCTGGGATTTTCCTTTTCCAAAAGCTGACTTATGTGCCAGGAAATGGCTTCGCCCTCACGGTCGGGATCAGCCGCCAGAATAACCTTTTCGCATTCAGCAGCTATTTTTTTCAGTTCGGCGACCAACCGCCGACGCTCTGGAATTACTTGATAGGTAGGCTGGAAATTGTTATTTACATCTACTCCCAGCCTGCTTTTGGGTAGATCACAAACGTGCCCCATAGAAGCTTTGACCAGATAGTCCGACCCCAGATACCGGTTAACAGTCTTGGCTTTAGCCGGAGATTCAACAATCACTAAGGATTTACCCACTTACACTCTCCTGCGAAAATATTTCCCGGCTTCATGGATGATGAGGTCTTTCATTTCCAGGCTGAGAAGAATGGTCAGCAGCTCAGCTACGGCCATTTGCATTTTATCAGCCAGTTCATCAATATGGATAGCCGATTTATCGGGCAAAGCTAAAAAAACCTTTTTTTCTCGACCTTCGAGCTCAGGTAAAGTTCTTTTCCTCTCGGCTAAGCGATTCTGAGCGGCTTCCTTCCAGGGCGAAGGTAATTCTGAGAGAACATCTTCCACCGATTCGACCAGTTTGGCTCCATGTTTTATAAGATAATTCGTCCCCTGGCTTAATTCTGAAGTCACCGGACCAGGAACAGCCAGGACCTCCCTTCCTTGATCCAGAGCCAGATGGGCAGTTATCAGGGCACCGCTTTTAATACTGGCTTCAATAACCAGACAGGCGAGCGAAAGGCCGCTAATTACCCGGTTTCGAAGAGGAAAATGATAGCCAAGAGGCTCAGAATTCAGCGGAAACTCGCTGATTACCACTCCTCTTTCAACTATTTTTTCGGCCATAATCCTGTTTTCCTTCGGATAAATTTCTTCCAGCCCGGAGCCCAATACGGCTACCGTCCGGCCACTTCTTAAAGCTCCACAGTGAGCCAGGGTATCAATTCCTCGAGCCAGGCCGCTCACGATCACCAATCCCGAAGCCGCCAGCTCATCAGCCAGTTTTTCGGCCATCAGTCGTCCATAGGCACTCGGCCGCCGTGAGCCGACCACCGCCACCGCCGCCCAGTTGAGTATATCCGGCTGACCATAACAATAAAGAACTAAGGGTGGTTCAACAATCTCTCTTAGAGCCCGGGGATACTGGCTATCCCCAAAGGTCAAAAGAGTATACTCTTTTTGCTTGAGTTTCTCAAGCTCCTTAAGGGTTTGTTCCAGGAGTTCTCCAGAAAGAATTCTATTCCTGGCCGGCTCGCTGAGGTTAATTGAATTAAGCCAATCAGGGTTTGGCCGGAAAAGTTTTTCTGAAGCATCAAAGTACCGCCGGGCCTTGGAAACAGAGAGATGCCCGTCAGTAACCAGAAAATTTAGGGCTAACCAGAAAGCCCCAGTTGCTTCTCCCCTCACTTTTTACAATATACCGCTGGCAAGGCCAGGACAGGCACATTGGTATAAGAAATGACTTTCTCAGTGGTGCTGCCGAGGAAAAATCTTTCTACTGGAGAAACACAAGTAGACATCAAAATAAGGTCAAATCGTTCCTTGGCCGCATAGGTGACAATCCCGGCCGCCGCATTTAGATCCCGCACGACCACTTCCTTCACCTGAAATTCAGCCTTCCTTCTCTTACGGTTTTTAAGTCTTTCTAAAGCCTCATCCATTATCTTTTTAACCTGGTCCGGCGAGAATTTAAAATCATAAAGCTCCAGAATATAAATCAACGTCAGGTCAGCTTTAAGCTTTGAAGCCACGAACCAGGCATAATCTCTTTCCTTTTCTTCATTTTCGGAAAAATCCGTCGGCACCAGGATATTTTTAATCTCAGGATTTTTCCTTTTCTTAGGGGTAACCAAGACGGGAATTCTTGAATGCCTCAGTACCTTACTGGCCACGCTGCCCATCAAAATTTTTTCCAGGGCGGACATCCCTTTCCGGCCAATGGCAATAAGCTGACATTTTTCTTTCTCCGCCACTTCCGGGATTTTTCTTCCAGCTGATCCAACTTCAACCATGATCTTTGAAAACTTGATACCGGTTTTTTCTGAAATTTTTTTTAGTTTCTTCTGAGCTATCATCTGGCTTTCTTCCTGCCTTTCTACCAATTCGGCTACTACTACGCCTCGGGTTTCGTAAAGAGCCGGCGCAAAGTCAGGGACGACATGAAGGGCTTTAATGGAGGCGCCAAATTTCTTGGCTAAATAATCGGCCTGAATCAAGGCCATCTGGGCTTCAGAAGAAAAATCTGTTGCCCACAAAATGTTTTTAATTTGATAATTCATTAACCCATCTCCTTGTAATTATTTTTTTTCATTTTACCATATTCCCTGGTCATTTGACTAAAATTATCTAATTACTATCTGGCGCCTCCTTGATAAGGACGATTAATTCCCTATAATCTTCTCAAGTCAATAATCTATTTCCCAGCTTTTATTGCCTGATTATCATTTTTTGGGCAAGTCTAAGGGGACTTCTGAACCTAATAAAAATCAAAGCTATAGTATAAGCCGGATGGTCTGACAGCCGGACGCTATTTTCTTCTCATATTGGCCAGGCTAAATTGCCTATGGAGCCCTGATTGATATTTACGGCTTTAAATTATAATCTGCGCCGGAGAGCTTTACGGTGATTTTGATTGAAATTAGTGGCCCAGAAGAACTGTGGAACCTGAAGCAAAAACTCCGGCTATCGCTCCAGTTATAAGGCAGGCTAAGGTGGCGGCTAAAAGAGCTTTGAATCCAAGGCGAGACAAATCTTTAAGCCTTGATGGAGCCAGGGCACCGGTTCCGCCTATAAAGATGGCCAGAGAGGCCACGTGGGCAAATCCACAGAGGGCATAAGAAGTGATAACTGGCGAGCGTGGGTCGGCAAAGGCTCCGGCTTTAATTAATTCCGCTAAATGCTGGTAACTGACGAGTTCTGTGGCCACAACTCTTTCTCCTAAAAGCTTGGCCACCAAAAAAGCATCATGAGGAGTAATTCCCATAGCCAAAGAAAATGGATAAAAAACATAGCCGAGAATATTAGCTATTTTCCAATCAAAATTCCAACCAAGCAGATGATTGACTTGCCCCCCGAATGATCCTAACAGCCAATCAACCAGCGCCAGCAGTCCTAAAAAAGCCAGAAGTAAGGCTACAATTCCGCCCAAAAGTTTAAGTCCGGCATTGGCCCCATTGATTATGGCCATAATTAAGTTATCTTCCTTTTCATAATAAGGCTTAACCTTAAGCCCCAGAGTCAGAGGGTGTTCGGTTTCTGGAAAGATGAGCTTAGAAGTTAGCAGGGCAGCGGGAGCAGAAAGAATGGAGGCCGAAACCAAATGCCCGGCGATTGTCGGGAGACCACTCTTCAGCACCATTACATAAAGCGACAGAACTGAAGAAGCAATCGTGGCCATGCCGGCAGTCAGGATGGTTCCGAGTTCAGAGACAGTCATTTGCTCCAAATATGGTCGAACGACTAAGGCCGATTCTACTCCCACAAAAATATTGCTCGAGACACATAACGACTCGGCTCCACTTACTTTCATCAGCCGAGTGAAAATCCGGGCAAACAACTGAATTAAAAAGGGCATAACCCTAAGATAATAAAGCGCTCCGACCAACGCGGCAAAAAAGACTATTGTCGGAAGAGATTGAATCGCCAGGATAAATCCAAGCGATGACTCACCGGCTTCGCCCGTGGATCCCGGGGGTATAGCCAGGCGGCCGAAAAGAAATTTAATTCCAGCCGTGGCTGAATCAAGCAATTTGACCACCAGATCATTAATTAAAAGAAAAATCTTGGTACCGGCAGGAATCAGAAAGATGAAAAAACCGAATATCAGCTGGAGGGTTATGCCCCAGAATACCACTTTCCAGTTAATTATTTTCTTATTTGAAGAAAAAAGCCAGGCCACTACGGAAAGTCCAAAAATTCCAGCAAAGCTGATGATATTTTGGTAGCTCATAATAAAACCTTAATCATCAGGAAACATTTTCGATCTAACTTTACAACAATTTTAATGATAAATGACCAGACCAAACAAGAAAAATTTTAACCACCGGATTCCAGGCAATTTTCGCTTAATATAAGATTAAGCTATTATAAAGCCAACTCCCTGTGGTCTAATTTCTATTTTGGTTGATATCAAAGCGGCTAAAGAGATTCAATCAATTTTACCCTGGAACTCTGGCCACGGATAATTCTTAAAGCTGAAGGCGGCAGACCTAAATAATCAGCCAGAAGCTTGAGCAATTCATCATTAGCCCTTCCTTTTTCGGGCGGAGAAGTCAGGCGGGCCCGAAATTCGGTTTCAGAAACTCTTATCAACTCCTGCCGCGAAGCTCTCGGCTGCACCTTGACAGTGAAAATGGTCTTTTTTCTATTTGGCCTTTCCCCGATACCGCTCATTTTTCCCTTCGATTGAAGTTATAATTTCTTCATTAAGAAGATTTTTTAGTCAAGTCACTCTCACTGGCTCTGATTCTTTTCCGCCTATCAAACTTAACCGGTTCGGGCTGAACTATTTTATTCCCAATACCTTGCCATATTTTTCAAAAAGTTTCCGCAGGTCTTCCCTGGTAATAACATACCGGCTTATAAATACCGATAAGGTTGACCTAACTGGATCATTGCTTTTTATAAGCAAATAATCTCGAAGCAGGCCCACGTGTCCTTCTTTTGCCGGAAGCCGGACTTCAAACTCAACAGACTGGCCAGCTGGAATCCGGTAGGGAAAAGAAATTTTCCGACCGTGAACATAGAAAGAATATTCGGGACTTTCGGTATCAATTTCCAGTTCTAACTGACCAGTATTTTTAACTGTAAATTTAGCTGAAGCTTCTTCCCCTTCCAGAGAAATTCCCAAATCGAGGTTATAACGGTCAAGCTCGATTCTGGCCGCGGGACCGACTTCTACCGTGGCCGTAATTATTAGTTCTACCTGAGGGGTTTCTGGATCATTACAATCGAAATAAATGTATTTAACAACTTTATCACTGTACCCATGGGAATCAAAGGTCACTTTGAGGCGGCCTTCTTTCCCCGGAGCAATTTCCTTCTCCGAGACCAGCGCAGCCGTGCATCCACATGAGGTAGTTACCCGGTTGATTTTAAGCGGCGACTGGCCTTCATTACGAAAGATGAACTCGTGGATAACCACTTCTCCCTGTTTTATCTTACCGAAATCGAACTGAGTTTCTTTAAAAACTACCTTGGGTTTTCCAGTCTGAGCCAGTAAAAAGTAGCCGCCAAAAAAAGAAAGAAGCCAAAAACTTAAAACTAAAGCCAATCCAGCTTTTTTTCTCATCCTGGCCTCCATTTTTATAAATAATGTCACAATCGATAAATTTATTCAATCGGTCGTTCGAGCTAAAGCTATCTCTAAAGCTGGCTAATAAACTAAGATAAAAATATTATAAAAAACCTTGCCTTCGCTTAACCAGAATAAAATTAAACCTTATTAAAATCCAGAATTAAATGACCTACTGAATATGCTATTCGGAGAAATTCCCTAAACTAAAAAAATTTTTGCTTGACAAAAATAGCTTAGATTAATATATGATATAGTCGATAATTTTAGTAATCTATTTAGGAGGCATTCATTGAAGCTTTCCACCAAGGGTGAATATGCCAGTCGGGCGATGGTCGAACTAGCCGCTCGATATGGCCAGGGACCGGTACCAATAAAGGTTATCTCGCTTTCCCAGGCCATCCCTCAGCAATTTCTGGAACAGATATTATTGCTTCTCAAGCGTGGTGGTCAGGTTAAGAGCAAGAAAGGGCCTGGTGGGGGCTATTATTTATCCAGGCCACCCGGCCAAATTACCGTAGCCGAAGTGATCCGGGTTATGGATGGCCCTTTGGCTCCAATTAACTGTGTCAGTGTTCTCGAACATGAGCCCTGCCCTCTTGAAGAAAAATGTGGCTTGCGCCTCTTGTGGAAAGAAGTTCGAGACATGGTGGCTGAACACTTAGAGAAAACGACTTTTGAAGATGTGCTAAGACGGCAAAGATTAATAGATGAAAAACGCTCGAAGAAAAAGAAATAGATTTTACTTCCAGAAAGTAGAAATAAATTAAACGGCTAAAACCAAAGACGAGGAGATGACCATGAGTTTAATCACTGGAAAAAATGGACCAGCCGATAAAATCAATAAAAACAGAAAGGGTTTCTTCAGCCGAAATCAGCTTACCTGGACTCTAACCGCAGTCAGCTTTTTATTTTTAATAGCGGTCATCTCGATTCCCGCTCTTACCAACGATGAAGTCTTATTAAGCTGCTGTCAAAATAGCGGAAGCACAATTTTTAAAAAACCTCAAACTTTTTCGGGCCAACTCAGCCTTTCGGGAGCCTGGGCTCTTTATCCCTTAGCCGCCCGCTGGGTGGAAGAATTCCAAAAAGAAAATCCAGGGGTTAAAATCGATCTCCAAGCCGGCGGCGCCGGCAAGGGCATGGCTGATGTTCTTTCCGGATTGGTAGATATAGGAATGATCTCCAGAGAGGTTTATCCCGAAGAAAAAGCTAAGGGGGCCTGGCCTTTTTCGGTTGCCCGGGATGCCGTGGTAGCCACCTTGAACCAGAAAAATCCGCTGCTAAAGCTCATCGAGGCAAAAGGCATTTCCAAAGAAGTTTATAGAAAAATCTGGGTAGAAGGTAGTATCAAATATTGGGAAGAGATTTATAGCCAGCCAGGTAAAACTCCAATCCATCTTTACACCCGTTCCGATGCCTGCGGAGCGGCCGAAACCTGGGCTTCTTTTCTTAACGCCCATCAAGAAGATTTGAAAGGAATTGCCATCTATGGCGATCCAGGCCTGGCCGAGGCTGTCTGTCGCGATTCATTAGGTCTTGGCTTCAATAACCTAAACTTTGCTTATAACCCCAAAACTGGACAGCCGCTGAATGGGCTGGCTATTGCCCCGCTCGACGTCAATGCCAATGGATATCTTGATAAAGATGAAAATTTTTACTCCAGTAGAGAAAACTTGATGGTAGCGATTTCTTCTGGGCATTATCCCTCGCCGCCAGCTCGCGACTTATATTTGGTGATTAAAAAGCCCTTGAATAACCAACTTCTGAGAAGCTTTCTGCTCTGGATAATGAATCAAGGTCAAGATTTAGTAAAGGAAACAGGATATGTACCTTTAAAAAAAGAGGTGATTGAGGCACAAAAGAAAAGCTTATCCGCTTATTAAAAATTTAAGTCGGTTGAAAAATGAGTATCTAATTGGGGGTAACCAAGTGAATTTCAAGAGATTCCGAACTCAAATTAAAAGTCAAATTTTGCTCAACTCGGGTAAATAAAAAATGGACCCAGCAATCAAAAATACAGAATCAAGAGAAAAACATTTAGGAATAATTACTTGATGAAAAAAGAAAAAGTCAGGCGTCTGATATCAGCTTCCGCTATGCTTTTTCCTCTTTTGCTCACCGTCGCTATTTTAACCAGCCTGGTTTTAAAAGCTTTACCGATAATCTCCCTAAAATCTCTACCCACCCTTATTTTTTCATCGGCCTGGCAACCACAGAAAGGTCACTTCGGTCTGTGGCCATTCATTCTGGGGACACTCTGGGTAACTATCACCGCTTTTATCTTGGCCGCCCCAGTGGCTATTTTCACTTCCATCTATTTGGCTGAATACGCCCCCGGGAAGTTAAAAAAAATCCTGGCTCCTGGTCTGGACCTCTTGGCTGGATTGCCTTCAGTCATTTACGGGCTTTGGGGGATACTGTTAATTGTTCCCTTTATCTCAAAATATTTAGCTCCACTTTTCTCCAGCTATGGTTCGGGTTATAGCATTCTGGCCGCCGGTATTGTCCTGGCAGTAATGATTCTGCCTACGATAATTAACATTTCAGTTGAAGTTTTAAACTCAGTGCCAACTGAGCTCAAGGAGGCAGCCCTGGCCCTTGGAGCGACCAAATTTGAAGTTATTTATTATGTGGCAATGAAAAAAGCCAGGCCGGGTCTCATCGCTGCCTGCGCCCTGGGACTTTCTCGGGCTTTCGGTGAAACCATAGCCGTAATGATGGTGGTAGGAAATGTGCCTGAGGTGCCGCACACACTTTTTTCCCCGGCTTATCCACTTCCGGCGCTTCTGGCTAATAACTATGGTGAAATGCTTTCTATCCCTGGATACGATTCGATTCTAAATTTCGCCGCTTTGCTTCTGCTTCTAATAGTGCTCATTTTTAGCCTGATGTCGCGGCTTTATCTTAATAGACTGAAAAGGAGAAGTTGATTATGGACACCGCCTGGGAAAAAGCCAAATTCAAAAGGCCTAAAAGGAAAATAATTGATTCACTGTTCAGGCTGGCGGCTTTTTCCTCCGCTGTGCTGGTTGTAGTCATTCTGACTCTTATCCTGATGACCATTCTTATCCGGAGCCTCCCGGCTCTAAAATTATCTATGATTATTCGAACGCCGGGTACCGGCTATTATTTAGGCCACGAAGGCGGTATCCTTAACGCCATCGTTGGTTCCCTGGAGTTAATTTCGGGAGCTACTTTAATTGCCTTTATAATCGCCCTGCCGGGGGTGATTTATTTAAATACTTATTTGAAAAAGAATTCGCCTTTTTCAGAAGCTGTCCGCTTTTCCTTAGATGTTCTCTGGGGAATACCTTCAATCGTCTATGGCGTTTTCGGTTTTTTGCTAATGCTGGCCTGGCATCTCCGGGCCTCGCTTCTGGCCGGGATGGTAACTGTGGCTCTGGTCGAGTTACCCATTCTCAGCCGGGCGATGGATGAAACCATAAGAATGGTGCCCTCTGAAATTAAAGAAGCAGCTTATTCGCTCGGAGCCAGCCGCTGGCAAACAGCTATCAGGGTAATTCTGCGTCAGGCTTTTCCAGGCATTATCACGGCGGTACTCATTGCCCTCGGCCGGGGACTGGGCGATGCTGCTTCCGTACTTTTTACCGCCGGCTATACCGATCGACTGACCACATCTCTTTTTCAGCCTGTAGCTACACTCCCGTTAGCCATCTTTTTCCAGCTAAACTCGCCTTACCCCGAAGTTCAGCAGCGAGCTTACGCCTCGGCGGCCATTTTGACTTTTCTAATTCTATTAATCAGTCTGGTGATCAGATTTTTTAGCCGTAAACTCAGCCGGCATAAAATAAAATGAAACCTATGTTCCAAAATTATTATCACAGGAGAAAGACATGGTCGAACGTGGCCGTCTATCACTGCGGAATTTAAACGTCTATTATGGGAGAAACCAAGTATTGAAAAATATCAATCTGGACATTCCCAAAAACAGCTTGACCGTTATCATTGGACCTTCCGGCTGTGGTAAAACTACCCTTCTAAAATGTTTTAATCGACTATTGGATGAGATAGAAGAAGCCCGAGTAGAAGGCCAGGTTATAGTAGACGATCAGAATATTTATGACCCGGGGGTCGAGGTGACCCTAATTCGAAAGAAAATGGGGCTTCTTTCCCAGAGACCCCAGGTTTTGCCCATGTCCATCTATGATAACGTGGCCTTTGGACCAAGGCTTCTTGGCCAAAAAGATAAATCCTACCTTAACCCGCTGGTGGAAAAATATCTTCGTCTGGCTGGTCTCTGGGAAGAAGTTAAAAATAGATTGAATGAGCCGGCTAATCGCCTGTCTATTGGCCAGCAACAGCGTCTTTGTCTCGCCCGGGGCCTGGCAGTCGAACCAGAGATTATCCTCGGAGATGAGCCGACTTCAGCCCTTGACCCTCAATCGAGTCGCAACGTGGAAGCTCATCTTTTGAGCCTTAAAACGAATTATACTATTGTGCTGGTAACGCACATTCTGCGCCAGGCCAAACGGTTAGCTGACTATGTGGCTTTCCTTTACTTAGGAGAACTGATAGAATTTGGCCCGGCTTCTGAAGTCCTGGTTTCTCCCCGCGACCCCAGAACCCGGGCCTACATTACTGGCGAAATAAGCTGACTACTTCAGCTTTTCTTAAATTCTTCGATGAACTTATAGAAATCAACTTCGTTGGAATCCAGTCCGTGACTATAAACATAACGACCAGCCAGACGAGAGGCAAAAAGGGCTCGCAGATAGTTTTCTGGTATCTTAGCCATAAGGCGGTTAATACCGACTAATTGAACCAAAGATTGAGGAACACCACTCTCGACAACTTTCTTCAGCAAAGCCTTGTCTTTGATCAGATCAGACTCTCTGATAGCATCCTTAATCTGGTTTATCTTCTCACTTATCAGGTCAGTTAAAATCGCTCGGGGGATTCCTTTCCGGGCATTTTCTTTCCAGATGATTTCAAATTCCAACCGAGCATTTTCTTTAATAATATCTATTATTTCTTTTACATATTGTTTTCTGAAATCAGATTCTTCGCCATTTTTAACACACATTAACTGATCCCACTCCTGATCGGTCAGGACCAGGCTGGCCAAAACTTCAAGAGAGGAGGAAGTGACGCCGCCCTTATTAGCCGAAGCATCTTTATAAATGACCACTCCTTTTTCTTCCAATCTCAGTCTGGCTTCCTGAGTCAAGAAAAGGTTGGCTCCTTCAATAATAGCTTTAAAGCGTGGTTTACCATCCTCATCCAGCCAGGTCTTCCAGTTGTTAATATTAATCGAAGCCGGGCGCCCACCACAGGGAACAAAGATATCCGCTTTAAATTTTGGATGCAAGTGGAAAGAGTTACGAAATTCCAGGCCATTTTCTACCTTTTCCCCATCTGGCAGAACTACATCCCGATCTTTTATATTAACCAGGAATCCTTTAGGAGAAAGCAATGACCGGTTGAAATTTTCAACCATTTTTCTGGCCTTGGCCAGCCGGACCAGCTCTTTGCGGTTAATACCCTCGGGGTCATAAAGAACACCGGAACCATCAACAATAGCCAGTATCTTGTCCTTGGATATGAGAATTTCGTTGGAACCAAGGTCCCCATCCGGCCCGCCGGTCATAACCTTGGTAATCTTTTCTTCTTTCAGACCAAGTTTTTCCAGCGTGCCCAGAACATATTCATGAACCGAATTGGTAGTCATTCCATAACGGTCATGGGGAATCCCTCCCATGGCCAGCGGCTTACCAGTAGTGAAGGCTTTCCAGAATTTGTAGCCACGAGCTTTGGCTCTCCAAGCAGCCCATTCCATCAGGTCAGCCGTCCACTCATCAGGGCCTAAGAATAAAATAACCTCTTTCCCATAATAATCCACCACGGATTTATCAGGCATCATCAAATCGAGTAAACCATCAATGTACTTCTTAAAGGCCACTAACATCTTGTCATTGAAACCCCAGCGAAGGAGAATCGTGCCCTTGGAACCGCCCTCAGCTAAGTCCTTATTTTTCCTCTGCTGGGTTAAAGCCAGATTATAGTTTTCATCAAAGATAAAATCAGAGTTGTTGAGGTAAGTCTGGTAATTGATCGAACGGACAATTCGGATTCCACCCCGGGCGATATCCCGGAAACGGATATGAAATCCACGTAGTTCCCTTCCCAGGATATGGAATAGTCCAAAAGGAGCTACAGGATAATCTACCCTATTTAAGAAATCAGGATTGTACATATAAGCTATAGAAACTTTTTCCTTTTTATAAAAATTGGTCCTCAATATGGCGTTAATAAATTTGATAACCGTAAGTAAAATAATTTTATCCGCCTCGACCTGAACTTCCCGACTGATTTCTTTGCTCAGGCTTTGCAACTCGCCTTCAATGTTATGGTCCTGATGAAGAGGGTTGAATTTTCGGTCAAAGGCTACAAAAAGCTTTTTAACCAGTTGATAGTTGTTGCTTAAAGCATCCCAAACCCGGTCTTCAGTAAAAGTTTCCTTGGCCAATCTTGTTTTCATCTCTCTGACCAGCCCAAGCAGCTCAGGCGAATCTTTAAGTGCCTGAGACAGCCGAACATATTCTTCATTAAAACTGCTCAGAAATTGATGACAGAAGCTCCAGGCTGAAACTCCAAACACGGTTTCCTGAGCGGTTAGTCGGCCTTCCCGAAATAGAATTGATAAGGGACTTTCTGGAATAACATAAATCAGGCTAATATCAGAAATCAGATCCTGGAGTTTTTCCTCATCGGTAATATCATCAACATAAAAAGTAAAAACCGTTTTGCCATTTAAGAAGGGCTCAACATATTTGCGCTTGGAAACCAGCCCGTGAGAATTAATTACATCAGAAACATTGATAAAGAAACTAGGGATGGCATCGCTTTGGCAAACAACAGAAATCCGGAGGGTTTTATCCTTGCTCACATGATTGTATTCGATATAGGGACTTTCTGAATCCTTAGCTTTTTTAATCAAACCCTGATAACGTTCGAGCGTTTCCCGGGGCACAGAAGATAGAAAATCCCGGTCGGCAATTTTTTTAAGGTCGGTTTCTGCGGGCTGGAGATCCTGGCTAACATAATCAGGTTTGCAGACTACATACCAGCGCAGATATTCCGATTCCCGGAGCTTTCTGGCTGACCGATAAGACTGGACACGATAACCAGGATATTTTTTCTCAATTCTCTCCTCAATCTCAATAGCCCGATAATGGTTGTCTTCAACCAGATAAAAGGCTTCAGCTTCATGCTCGGTAGCAAAATCGATTTTCACTTCTTTTTCTCCCCGCAAAGTGGCCAGGATTTCAGCCGCTTTCAGGGCTTCAATATGACGGGCAATGGTTTCAAGAGGGGTAGCTTCAAAATATTGCTGGCTGAGGCCGATATCTGTGCAAAAGGTCTCAATTTCATCTCGAACAAATTCGGCCGGGAAATAATTATCCTTGAGGATCAAAGCCTCTATTTTTTTAAGCTGCTCTTCAGATAAAAAAGACTTTTCCGCAATTTCCTTTAATGATTTCATCTAATACTCCTTTCAAAGAATTTTGCCTTCTTCAGAAGAGTAGGTTTCTTTCCCCGTTATGATTATTTTTATTGCCAAAACGATTTATTTACTTTGTCTGGAGCTAAGAAACTTTACTCCCCTGAATTAGGATAAATTATAACAAAATAAATTAAATAAAGCAAAAACTGTTTATTTCTTTTCCAGCAAAACCACTGAGTAGCTGGCTATAGCTTTCCCCTGCCCTATTTCTCCCAATCCTTCAGCAGTTTTAGCTTTAACTCCGAGGTTTTCGGGCTCGATAGATAAAACTCTGGATAGCTTAGATTTGATCTCCGGAATGAATGGAGCCAGTTTTGGCTTTTCCAGGATGACCACTGAATCAACGCTAATTACTGAGAACCCGTCTCTACTTACTTCCTCCATTACCTGCTCCAATAGTTTCAGACTGGAGATATTTTTAAAGGCAGGATCAGAATCAGGAAACTTCTGGCCTATATCCCCATTCCCGGTTGCTCCCAATAGAGCGTCAATTAAGGAGTGAACCAGGACATCCCCGTCAGAATGAGCCAAACAGCCCAGCTCATATGGAATTTTAAGGCCACCTATTATTAGCGCTCGGCCTGAAACCAGCCGGTGAAGATCATAACCCAGGCCAATTTTAAGGCTCATGAGATAATCCTAATTTTTAATAACTCATTTCAATGTAAATCACTGTTATACCGGCCGAAAATCATTTTTCCTACGGTAGTCTGAAGGACAGAGGTGACAGTAATATCTACAGTCTGTCCAATCATTCGCCTGGCGTTATCCACCACCACCATGGTGCCATCATCCAGATAAGCTACGCCCTGGTCTTTTTCTTTTCCTTCTTTAAGGATAAAAACACGCATACTCTCCCCAGGCAAGACAATTGGCCTCAAAGCATTGACCAGTTCATTGATATTAAGAACCTCTATTCCCTGGAGCTTGGCAATTTTATTAAGATTAAAATCATTAGTAATAATTTTAGCTTTGAGAGCTTTAGCACACTCGATGAGTTTGGAATCGACTTCCTTGATTTCCGGAAAATCAAGTTCGGAGATAATAACTTTGACTTTAACTATTTTTTGTAGCCGATCGAGGACCTCCAGCCCACGGCGTCCGCGTTGCCTTTTCAGGGGGTCAGGAGAATCAGCCACTAATTGAAGTTCCTTCAGCACAAATTGCGGAACCACCAGGGAACCATCAATAAAACCCGTCTCGCAGACCTCAGCTATCCGGCCGTCAATAATAACCGAAGTGTCCAGCAGTTTGTAAATATGGCTTTCACTTTTGCCCTGGAAAAAGCTGATAAAAAAACCCGGCTCCAGCCATTCTGGTTTTTTAAGTCCGACCAGAAATCCAAGATAAGGAAAAGCAATGAGAAAAAAGAGACGAAGAAAGTTAGCCAGCTGAGTGGGGCGAACTACGGTAAGATATATGGAACCCAGCAGCCAGCCGAGAAGAACCCCCAGCAAGGTACCAAGGGAAGTGGTCCAAATTATCCGAAAGGAAGCACGGCGCAAACGGCCCTCAAGAAAAATAAGCAAAATTGCGAGCAAAAAACCGATCAGCAGGCCGACCAGCCTATTCATAATGAATGGCGGATAAAAATATCCAGCCGCCGAAATTAAAAGGACAAAAATTAACCTGAACACTAATAGTCCCATATTAATCCTTCCTTCAGGTTTGGTTATATTTTACCTAATTAAGAGTAAAATTAAAACACCTCCAGCAAAGCCTGCCGGACTGAACTTACCCCTAAGCATTTAATTCCCTTAAAATTTTCATTCTGCAACTGCTGTCGATTGCCCTCGGGCATTAGCACCGCTTCAAACCCCAGAGATCGGGCCTCTCTAACCCGAGCCCCAGCCTGACTCACCGATCTTATTTCACCACTCAGGCCGACTTCTCCAAAAACGGCTACTTCCCTGGGAAGCGGTAAATTTTTAACCGAAGAAATGACC
>PNJE01000023.1 GCA_002877915.1 Candidatus Aminicenantota bacterium | reverse complement strand
GAAGAAACCCGGTCAATGATTATCTGAAGATAATAGGCATAAGGGAAAGAAGCCGTTCCCAGGGAATCGCCGTACCCTCCGCCAAATCCTCCTCCCGGTCCTTCTCCCACTCCTATTCTCAAACCGGAGCCGCCTCCGCCACCAATTCCACTGCCTCCTCCGCCTGTAGTAGAGCCTGCAGGCGCCGGCTTTTCACTGCCCGGCCCAGGCGGGGAAATAGCTAATTTTTTTGGGGGAGTTTTTTCCTTGCTTTTAGCTAATTTTTCTACCGGATGCCTTAGTGAAGTTGAGGCTTCGGGCGCAGCCTTTTGAGGCACAGTTAACTGCTTCATGGTTTCTTTTTGGCCAGCTGCTGGCTGGGCGGATTTTTCTCCTCCCGAAGTTCCAGCTGGAAGGCCAGAGCCTCCTCCGCCTCCTCCGCCCCCTGGAAATCCAACCAGATTTACACTTACATAATTGAGCGGGGCTTTTTTGGTTGGGGCGATGAAATAATTGGAAAAACCTATCGCCGCGAAGATGATAACATGTAAAAAGACCGATAGAACCAGCGCCCGTTTAAATGGGCCAGCGAAGATTAAGAAAGATTTCATCAGCCTGTCCGTTTGTTGGCTGCTGGCTTTTCCAGGGGTTCGGTGACCAGGCCAACAACTTCGATTCCGGATTTCTTAATGATATCCAGCACTTGAACAAGCTGGCCATAATTCAGATCACGATCTGCCCGGAGATAAACTATTTTTTTGGTTTTGTTGAAAAAATATTCCTGCAATCTTCTTTCCAGAAGGTTGAGGTTAATTATTGATTCCCCTATATGAATATAGCCATCTGCGGTAATGGTCAGGGTCAACCCTTCTTCGGCTGGGGCAGATTCAGTTTCAGCCTGGGGTAAATTTATCCCAATCCCAGATTGCATCATTGGGGCGGTAACCATAAAAATAATAAGTAATACCAACATTACATCGACCAGAGGAGTGACGTTGATTTCGGACATAGAAGTTCCGATTCTTCTCCGGCCATTAGAAGTGGTGGTTGAATTGAGGTTAAGCGCCATAGACCCTTTCTATAATATTTAAAAATTCCAGGCTGAAATCATCCATAGTAGAGATTAATTCTTTAATCCGGCCGAGGAAATAGTTATAGGCAATGACTGCTGGAATAGCGGCAAATAACCCGATAGCCGTGGCGATCAGAGCTTCAGCGATGCCCGGGGCCACAGTGACCAAGCTGGCTGACCGAACTACTCCGATTTTATGGAAAGAATCCATGATTCCCCAGACTGTTCCGAACAACCCGATGAAAGGGGTAACACTCCCACAGGTGGCCAGGAAACTCATCATTTTTTCTAAGCGGTTGATTTCAGCATTGGAAGCCCGCAGGAGAGAGCGATTAATAGCCTCCAATTTTTCTGCATTTATCGACCCGGCTGGCTGGGGATTAGACTTGGTCAGGTGGACAAGCTCTCTAAATCCAGCCTGAAATAACGAAGCTAAGGGGCTGGCCCGGTATTTCCTGGCAGCTTCGTTAACTTCATTAAGAGATTTACTTTTCCTGAATATCTCCAGGAAGCTTCTGGAAGCTTTCTCGGCCGATTTTAAGATCCGCCTTTTGTAGATTATAATCGCCCAGGAAAAAATGGAAAATATAATGAGAATTAAAAGAATAAACTTGACAACTATAGTGGCCTGTGAAATTAAGTTAAACACATTCATAACTTTTTCAAGTTAACATACAGAACTCTATCTGTCAACGAGGAATCAGGCTTGACTACCCCCATTAATTAGGATTTAATTATCAAATTGTAAGAGGTCGAGTGAGTAATTTAAAGAAAAAACCAGTCCAGCCCCCCAGGATTCTGGCTATAAGTTTCCTTCTGGCGATTGCCCTGGGAACGGGCTTGCTCTTCTTGCCCTTAGCCTCTAAATCAGGCCATATTTCTTTAATTGATGCTCTATTCACCGCTACCTCGGCTGTTTGTGTGACTGGATTGACCGTGGTTGATACGGCTACTTACTTTAGTAGTTTTGGCCAGTTAGTTATTATTTTGCTTATTCAAGTTGGTGGCCTGGGCATTATGACTTTTTCCAGCTTTATCCTAATGACCGCTGGCCGCCGAGTTAGCTTGTCTGACCGGTTGGCAGTAGAGGGTTCATTTCGCCCTTCGGTTATTTCTGATTTTCCAACGCTTTTGAGAGATGTTTTTATATTTACTTTGAGCTTTGAATTATTAGGTACGGGGCTACTGCTGCTGCGTTTCTCCAAGCTATTTTCTTTCTCCCGGGCGTTAGCTCTTTCTGGATTTCATTCCATTTCCGCCTTTTGCAATGCCGGGTTTTCTATTTTCTCTGATAATTTGATGGGATTCAGGGCGGATCTTTTGGTTAATTTAGTTATGATGATTCTGATTATAAGCGGCGGGCTCGGCTTTTTTGTGCTACAGGAAATAAAGTTAGGTGTAAAGAGCCTGATAAAGGCCGAAAGAGTCAGGTTTTCTCTCCATAGTAAGTTTGTGGCAATTATCACCGGTCTAATCATTTTAGCAGGCTCGGTTAGTATTTTTTTAATAGATTGGAACCGAGGACTTTCAGGCCTTTCAATAAAGGAAAAAATATTGGCTTCAGCTTTTCAGGTAGTTTCGGCCCGGACGGCTGGTTTTAACACAATTAATTTAAGCAGCCTGTCTATAGCTTCAGTTCTCTTATTAATTCTGGTGATGTTTATCGGGGCTTCTCCGGGTTCTACTGGCGGTGGTATTAAAACTACCACTTTTGGATTAATCTTTGTTTTCTTGAGGTCAAGAATTAAAGGATATGAGGTGCCCCAAATATTTTCCCGAAGTGTCAGGAATGAAGATATAATCAAGGCTTATACTCTGGTTTCCTTAGCCATAAGCCTAATTTTTGCGGCCACTTTTTTTATGCTTTTAGTCCAGCCTGAAATTACCTTAAAAGAAGGTCTTTTTGAAGTGGTCTCCGCCTTTGGCACTGTCGGGCTGTCACTGGGAATCACCCCAAATCTTCATCCTCTGAGCAAATTAATTCTGGTAATAGTTATGTACTTAGGACGAATAGGTCCGCTGACGATGCTTTATGCCTTCAGCCGAATTAAGCCTGCGGGTCATTATAAGTTTGTTGAAGAAACTATCATGGTAGGGTAAAATTTAAACTGATATTTGAGGTTGAATTTTAGCGGGGGAAGGAGCTTTAGAAATGAGATTTGCGATTATTGGGCTTGGCAGTTTCGGAAGTTATTTAGCCAGGACTCTTTACGAAAAGGGTCATGAAGTCCTGGTAATTGATAAAGATAAAGATAAAGTAGAAGAAGCCAAGGATTTTTCTACCCAGGCCGTCTGGATGGATTCCGCAGACAAGGAAAGTCTCAAGGCCCTGGGAGTTCAGGATATGGATGTGGTGGTAGTAAGCCTTGGGCCGGAGATGGAATCATCAATTCTGACAGTTCTTTATCTCCACGAGCTGGAGGTCAAGAAAATATTAGCTAAGGCCTTGAGTGTAGATCATGGGAAAATCCTGGAAGCTATCGGTGCAACTGAAGTTATCTACCCGGAGAGAGATATGGCCATTCGCTTAGCTCAAAAACTCAGCTCCAAAAATGTTCTGGAATACCTACCCTTAGCTGAAAATATCAGCATTCAAGAAATAGTGCCGCCTGATGGTTTCATTGGGAAAAAACTGAAAGATTTAGATTTAACCAATAGATACCGGGTTCAGGTAATTGCGGTAAAACAATTGGTTCCGGAGAAAATAATTTTTATTCCCGGGGCTGATTTTGTGATCAAAGATAGCGATGTCCTCGTGGTGATGGGGGAAGAAACTAATATAAATGAATTATGCGGGTGTAAGAAGTAATTTCCTCAAAATCATTTCCGCTACCGGCTTAGCTTTTTCGCCACTTTCCATTACGGGCCCGACGCAAGAAGGGCAGCCTGCTTCGCACGGACAGGCTTCAATGGTTTTTAAACAGGCCTCCAGCAGCGTTTTCTGCAGTTCAAATAGAACCGGACTGAGGCCGATTCCCCCTGGGAAATTATCATAAAGAAAGATATTGGGGGAAAAATCGGGCGAAAAAAATTTTTTGAATCGCTCGGAATCAGTCATATATTTCTGACGACCCGGTAATCCCCGGGGAGGGACTGAATCGCCGCTGAAGTTATCACCAATAGCTACCCCCAAATCATGAAGGTCGCACATTAAAAATAAAGGAGCGACATGATGAAGCACATAGGAGAGTCCGAATAGCCCATTTAGACGTTGCTCAGCGGTGAAAGGCAGAGTCCTATAAAGCTCAGGTGAGATGGTCAACCAGAAACCGGTGGTGCTCATCTCGTTCTGAGGCAACTGTAACTCTCCGGAGCCCACATTTTCCATCGTATGAAATTTTATTTTTTTGAAGCCAACGACCTGGGTAGCTACGTGAACTTCTCCATGCGAGACGCTGCCGTGAGGCAATTCCTGATGGTTAAATTCGTCCAGAATTTTAATATTGGTGTAATCAATTGCGTCGGTAAAATAATCAACCTCGGTTTTCTTGACATAAGCTTTTCTCTCTTGATAATTGAATTCTTCTACGAAATACTGCTCGCCTTCGCAGATATAAATAGCTTTCGGATGAAGGGTCGTTAGAGCAGAAGAAAAATCTACTTCGGCTATGACCTTGGGTTTTTCAGTCACGTCTACTACCACGAAATTATCTGAACTTATACTGCGGAGGCTGATGGCGTCAGCCGGGTAAGCCTCGGAAGTCCAGAACCATTTGTTCTGGGTGTGATGGAGCATCTGCTCTTCTTCCAGTAACTTGAGTAATTCGTTGATTTCGACTGAACCGAATTTTTCTCCATCTTCAAAGGGCAATTCAAAAGCGGCACACTGAACATGGCTAAGGAGAATAGATAGATTGTCCGGGTTAATCAGGGCCATCTCCGGGGGACTGCTGAAAAAATAATCAGGGTGATGGATTATGAACTGATCCAGGGGGGAAGAGGAAGCCACCAGGACGGCAGCCGATTTACCTGTTTTCCGGCCAGCTCTTCCGGCTCGCTGCCAGGTGCTGGCTATTGTTCCGGGATAACCGGCCAGCACGGCTACATCCAGTGTTCCTATGTCTATCCCCAATTCCAGAGCATTGGTGGAAACCACCCCGAGAATTTTCCCTTCTCGGAGCCCTTTCTCAATTTCTCTTCTTTTAATTGGGAGATAACCGCCCCGGTAACCGCGGATGAGCCCGGTATCCATCAATCCTTTTTCAATATCTTCCTTCAAATAAGTTACCAGGACTTCAGTCAGCAACCGGCTCTGGGCAAAGACAATGGTCTGGAGGCCATGTTTTAAGAAAATTGAGGCAATTCTTCTGGCCTCATTTAAGTATGATCTCCTTATTCCCAACTGGGCATTAATCACCGGCGGAGTGTAAAATACGAAATACTTTTCCCCGCGTGGAGCGCCGTTTTCGGCAATCAATTCTACCGGTTCTTCAATCATTTTCTGGGCCATTTCGACCGGATTGGCAATGGTCGCTGTTGATAAGATGAACTGAGGTTTTGATCCATAGAAGTTAGCAATTCGCTTTAATCGCCTGATCACGTTGGCCACGTGGCTGCCGAAGACCCCGCGGTAATTGTGCAACTCATCAATTACCACATATTTGAGATTCTCGAACAGCTTGATCCACTTCGTATGATGGGGCAGAATTCCTGAGTGAAGCATATCAGGATTAGTAATGATTATATGACCCTGATTGCGGATAGCTTTCCGGGCATCCTGGGGAGTATCGCCATCGTAGGTAAAGATTCTGACTTTTTCCTTCAGGAGTTCAATAATTTCATCCAGCTCGGATCGCTGGTCTTGGGAGAGGGCTTTGGTTGGGAAAAGATAAATAGCCCGGCTGGAAGGATCTTGAAGCAAGCGGTTAAGAACGGGCAAGTTATAGCAGAGGGTTTTACCTGAAGCGGTCGGAGTAACCACGACTATATTCCCTCCTTCCTGAGTCTTTTCCCAGGCCAGGCGTTGATGAGTATAAAGGGATTCAAATCCCTTTTCTTTCAGGGCCTCGACCAGTCGGGGATGAACATTTTCAGGATACTTGGCAAAACTGCCGCTGACAGCCGGTAAATACTTAATCGTGGTAATGGAATCATTGGCCAGGCCAATCGAACGAAGATCGTTGATGGCTTGAAGTAGTTTTTCTTCCTGATTAATTGGGTCCATAGTTACAGGCTGTTAATATTATAAAATAAAGAACTGATTTGTTAAATGGATTTCATTCGCTCGCCCAAAATTATTGGGTCGTGATAAAATATAAACATGCTTCAAGAAATCAGAATAAGGAAAGCAGCCCAGCATAACCTGAAAAGCATAGATGTCGAACTGCCGAGGAATAAGCTGGTTATTATCACCGGACCCAGTGGATCGGGTAAATCATCATTGGCCTTCGATACGATCTTTGCCGAAGGCCAGCGCCGTTATCTCGAATGCCTCTCGGCTTATGCCCGCCAGTTTATCGAACAGCTGGGAAAACCGGAAGTAGAATCGATTGAAGGTTTATCACCAGCTATTTCTGTTGACCAGAAAACTATCTCCTTTAACCCCAGGTCAACAGTTGGGACAATAACTGAGATTTATGATTTTCTCCGGCTGCTTTATGCCCGGGTAGGAATTATATATTGCCCCGACTGCGGAGTTGAAGTCAGTTCGAGCTCGGAAAGTCAAATTAAATCTCTGATCGAGAAAGAGTTCAGCGGGCAGAAAATTCAAATTTTTGCTCCGGTCATTCGGGGTCGTAAGGGAGAATACCATCAACTTTTAGAGAAATTTAAGAAGAAAGGTTATTTGAAAGTTAGGATTGATGGGCAGCTGAGGGAACTTGAAGAAAAAATAGTCCTGGATAAAAACAAGAAACACAACTTAGAAATTATGGTGGATGAGCTGACCATTAAAACCCAAGCCCGGGAAAGATTCGAAGAAGCCGTTTCGAGGAGCCTGGAATTGTCCGAAGGTGGCGTCCTGGTAGTGGATAATCAGGGGAAGGAATTTTATTTCTCTCAAAGGTTAATTTGTCCTTCCTGTGGGCGAAGCTTTCAGCCGCTTGAACCAAGGAATTTTTCTTTTAATAGTCCCTATGGGGCCTGTGAGCATTGTCATGGACTGGGTTTTATGACTACCTTTAATGACTGGGGTGAGGTCGAGCTTACTGCTGATGTCTGTCCTGTCTGCCAGGGGCAAAGGCTTAAAAGGGAAAGCCTGGCGGTGAAAATCGCCGGCCTTAATATTTATGAATTAGCCTTGCTGGATGTCGATCAGTTGCTGGAAAAATTAAATGAAATTCAATTTGAGGGCCAGGAAAAACTGGTCGGAGAAAAGATTCTGAAGGAAATCAGAATTCGCCTGATGATTATGAAAGAACTTGGGCTTTCTTATCTTGACCTCAACAGGACCGGGGCGTCACTTTCTGGGGGAGAAGCTCAGCGGATCAGGCTGGCGGCTCAGGTTGGTTCCAGGCTGCGGGGAATTCTCTATGTTCTGGATGAGCCGACCATTGGTTTGCATCAAAGAGATAATGGCCGGCTGATTAGATTGTTGCGACAGCTCAGAGATGCTGGAAATTCAATCGTGGTGGTCGAACATGATGAGCAGACTATCCGCTCAGCCGATTATTTAATTGATCTTGGGCCCGGAGCCGGAGATCAGGGTGGTTATGTAGTAGCTCGAGGAACTCTTCCCGAAGTTCTGAAGATGAGTAATTCTTTGACTGCCGAATACCTTCGCGGGGATAAATTTATACCCGTTCCTCGGGAAAGACGTTCAGCGAAAAGCTGGCTAAAAATAAAGGGAGCCCGAGAGCATAATCTCAAAAAAATAGATGTCAGCATTCCTTTAGGAGTGATGGTAGCGGTGACTGGAGTATCCGGTTCGGGGAAAAGCACGTTAATTTATGATATCCTTTATAAAGCGCTCCTCAAGAAATTTTACCGGGCGCGGGTTCAGCCGGGAGAGCATGAAGGTCTCGAAGGTCTGGAAAATATTGACAAGGTAGTCTCGGTTGATCAAAAGCCCATCGGCCGAACCCCGAGATCCAATCCAGCCACCTACACCCAGATTTTCACTCACTTGAGAGAATTATTCTCTCTGAGCCCGGAGGCCAGGAGAAAAGGCTATAAACCGGGACGCTTCAGTTTTAATGTTCATGGTGGGCGGTGTGAAGAGTGCCAGGGAGCCGGAGTTAAAAAAATTGAAATGCATTTTCTGCCCGATGTTTTTGTTACCTGTGACCGCTGCGGTGGGAATAGATATAACCGTGAAACGTTAGCGGTGACTTATAAGGGCAAGAATATTGCCGATTATCTAAATATGACTGTGGACGAAGCTTTTGAACGGCTTAAAGCTCATCCAGCCCTGAAAAGGAAATTGAGCTTGCTCCAGAAGGTTGGCCTGGGATATCTTAGGCTGGGGCAGCCAGCGCCCCAGCTTTCTGGAGGAGAGGCCCAGAGAATAAAGTTGACTAAGGAGCTCAGCCGCCGGCATACTGGGCGGACGCTTTACCTTCTGGATGAGCCAACCACGGGCCTCCATTTTGATGATGTTAAGAAACTTCTTCAGGTTTTAAATGAATTAGTGGAAATGGGAAATACAGTTATTATTATCGAGCATAACCTCGAGGTCATTAAATTCTGCGATTATCTTATTGACCTGGGACCAGAAGGTGGGGAAGCTGGTGGCCAGGTTGTGGCCCAGGGCACTCCTGAGGAGGTCAGCCAGGTGGAAAACTCCTACACCGGGCGTTATCTCCGGCAAGTATTATTTTCAGGCATTCATGCGGGTTTGAGGAGCTGAAAAAACATGGCTTTTAAAGATATCGTCGGAAATGAACAAGTAAAAAAAATTTTGAAGCTGTCTTTAAGCAAAAATCGGCTGCCAAATTCCCTGCTTTTTGTCGGGCCACCGGGAGTTGGCAAACTAAAATTGGCTTTGGTTCTGGCTAAAGCTTTAAACTGTGAACAAGGTCAGACAGATTCCTGCGATCACTGTCCCTCCTGCCTTCAGGTTGATCGGGGGCAGCATCCTAACGTACGCCTGATCCAGAGGGAGAAAAACAGAGAACAAATCGTCAAGGATCAAATTGATGAAATAAATTATCTTTCTAAAATGAGGCCCTGGAGTCGAGGGAAACTGGTCTTCATCATAAATGAAGCCGATCGGATGAATGAGACAGTAGCAAATTCTTTGTTGAAGACCCTGGAAGAAC
Organism: Candidatus Aminicenantota bacterium; assembly: GCA_002877915.1. Classification (GTDB taxonomy): domain Bacteria; phylum Acidobacteriota; class Aminicenantia; order Aminicenantales; family Saccharicenantaceae; genus Saccharicenans. The sequence continues at coordinate 25,804 of PNJE01000023.1, read as the reverse complement.
CCAATTCTTCAGTTTATTTTATTTTGGTCACTGAGGATCTGCAGATGATTTTGCCAACTATCAAATCTCGCTGCCAGGTCCTCAAATTTAAGCCAGTTTCGCCGGAAGATATAGAAAAAGCTCTGATGGAACGAGGGTTCACCGAGGATCGGGCCACCTTGATAGCGGCCACCAGCGATGGCAATTTAGAACAGGCGTTGAGCCTGAAATGGGAAGAGTTTAAAGTGAGCCGCGATCGGTCCTGGCAGCTATTTCGGCAATTAATCGAATCAAGCCCATCGGTGGATTTCTTAGATTTAATCTCAGGTAAAGGGAGAAAAGATTTTTTAGAAGAATTTAAAGAAATCCTATCCTTTTTTTCAGTTTTTTTGCGTGACCTGATGGCCATTAAAAATAAATCCAAGGGGCATCTTTTGAATTCTGACCTGGATAAAGAAATAGAAAGACTGGCTCCCTTGGTTAAGACAGAAAAGGCAATCAGGGGTATTTGGCTGATTGAAGATTTCCTCAGCCGCTTAAAGAAAAACCCTAATTTGTCTATAATGAGTTATGAGTTAGCGATTTTCTTAAGAGAGTAATTATGAGTGAAGTTGTCCTTTTATTATCTGAATCAACCGGAAAAATAATCCGGGCGATAAAGGGCGAGGAGCCTTTAGAAATAGGTGATTATTGCCTGGTCGAATCGGAATATGGTGGAGACCTGGCTATGGTTACTGACCTTAATAGTGAAGTGGTTCAGTGTCCCAAGCTGGCCAAGAATGCAGTTAAAATCATCCGCAAGGCTACAGAAGAAGACATTAAAAAATTTCAGTGGCTAAGAGAAAGAGAGAAAAAAGCCTTTGAATTTTGCTTAGAGAGGATTAAAGCCCGAAATTTACCCATGAAACTGGTGGCCGTTAGATACTTTTTCAATGAGAAAAAAGGCATTTTTTATTATACCGCTGATGGCCGAATAGATTTTCGTCAGCTGGTAAAAGACCTGGCCAAAGAATTGCGAATGAGAATAGAAATGAGACAGATTGGAGTCCGGGATGAGGCTCGGTTGGTAGGCGGACTTGGGGTCTGCGGCCGGCCGTTATGCTGTTTTTCCTTTATTAGAAATTTTGAACCGATTACCATCCAGAAGGCCAGGAAACAGCAAATCGTTATAAACCCGACCAAGATTTCTGGATTGTGCGGGCGTTTAATGTGCTGTTTGGCTTTTGAAGAAGAAACTAAAGGAAGGCTTTATATAGAAGAACTTGATAATGGTCTGATAGAAGATTAAATTGCTTAGGAGCCTGCTTTTTTAAACTACTAATTAGCGATTTTAAACTGAACTCGGCTGGAAACTGCAATCAGAGTGCCGTCTGGAGCAAAAGCTTTCGCCTGCCAAGAGTATTTTTCTCCCGGGGTCATCTTGGCTTTAATTTCTGGTGGCAAGGTAATCCGATTTTCCTTGGTACTGGCTTTCCACAAAAGCTCATGATTAAAGATGGAAATCTGGTATTCTACATTTTCACCCAGTTTTTTCCACTCGAAAGAGCTTGGAATTTGATTCATATCAATCACCGGAGAAATCAGGGTAATCGCTGAGCCTCGAACTGTTTCATCATCAGTTAAAAAGAAATTCGGTCCCTTAACTTGGTTCCTGGGAATTACAGTTAGGATGATAACCAGAGCCAGGACCGCCGTTATGCCAGCCAGGGCTAATTGACGCAGGCTGAACCAGGCCGCCAGCTCTTTCCTCAAGGCAACCAGCCATGGCACCCGAGCCTCAGACTCTTTTACTGCCAAGACTTCTGGATGATTCTTGATTATCCGAATAACGAGGTCTCTTTCCTGGAGTTTCTGAAAGCAGGAAGAACAATTAAAATAATGCTCTTCAAAGGCTGCTTTATCCCTTTCGCTTAGCCTGTTGAGCAGGTACCCATCAATTAAGTTTTCAAACTTACATTTGCTCATATTATCCGCCTTCCTTTTTATTCACTTTTTTAGTCGGGTAAACCTGCAAAAAATGGAAAAATTTTTTAAATTTTCATTTCCTTTCTTATGAGTTTAAGGGCATAATTTACCAATTCGCTTACCTTGCGGACAGAGATATTCTGTCTCTGGGCCACTTCTTCTCGGCTAAGTTCTTGATAATAATAGAGATATAAAACTTCTCGATACCTTGGCTTTAGGCGGCTTAAGGCGCTCTGAACCTTTTCTGACATCTCTCTGGTCTCCAGTATTTCCTGGGGATCAGGGTAGGGGGCGGGTTCCGGGGCATATTTCATAACTTTTGTTTTTTCTCTTATGTAATCTATTATCCGCCTCGAGGTAATTGTATAAACAAATGTTCCCAGAGACGATTCTCCCCTAAATTCTCCGCTTTTAATCTTTTCCAGGACCTGGGAAAGTATCTCCGAAACCAGGTCATCACAGTCGGTATTCTGGGCTCCGAGAGCTTTCCTTACCCGAAAAGTGATAATCGGGCGGTATCTGACTGTTAGTTCCTGGACATCTTTTTCTTTTTTATTAGTTTTCATTAGCAGTTCTTACAGAAAATACCACACCTGGCTATGAATTTTCAATTTTTTCTTTTTTCTGGCGACTAATAACTTTGCCAGGATAGGAAATGGAGGCGGAAGTGAAGCTGATAAAAAAAGACGAAGAAGTTAAGGTTTTTAAATCAGCTGCGGCTTTCTATTCTTATATTGACTGCAAACTGGCAACCGATGGTTATGTTCTGGTTGAAACCTGCCCGGTTTTGAAAAGCGAAACAAAAATCAAGGAATATTATCCAGTGAGAGTAAAAACGCTCGAAGGAAGAGAATAAACATATGAAAGAAGACAAGATAAAAAAGGCGGTTGTTTTAGAAAGCGGAAAAAACCGTTCAGACCAGTATCGAGGAAAGCAGAGTCAATTAGCCCGGGCCAGGGTTTTTGATCTAAGCTGGTTAAAAACAAATTGGGATATTCATGGCTGGGGAGAAACAGCTACCGCTTTAATGTCTTCTATTGTACCCGATCATTATCTTCTGCCCAAGGTTGAGTCATTTCTCAAAGCCAGTAAGATTCTGGAAAAACTGGAAAATGTCATTCGTCAAGAAGAGTATTTGAAAGTTTCAGGACTGAAAAAACTTTTTCAAGAAAGACGTTTTTTTAATTCAGAATTAATTTATTTTTTAGCGGCCACTGATACCAGCGAAGAAAGTTTGGGTCATTCCAGATTTGTAGCGGCCTATACTTTGATCCTGGCCCAATATTCCGGAATCAATTCCAGACGGGCTCTCTTGGATATTGAGCGAGGAGCCCTTCTCCATGATATTGGCAAAATTGGCATTCCTGAGGAAATATTGCAGAAAAAAGAGCCGTTGACCAGTGAAGAAATGGAAATCATTAAATATCATCCTTTAATCGGCTTTGCCATGATTGAGGAATTCAGCTTTTTGCAAGGGGCCGCTGAGATTATCCTTTTCCATCATGAAAGATATGACGGCTCCGGGTATCCCTTTGGCCTTCAGGGCGAAGAAATTCCCTTGAGTGCCAGACTTTTTTCTCTTTCCGATACCCTCGATGCAATAACTTCTGACCGGCCTTATCGTCAGGGAAGATCTTTTGAAGAAGCTCTTCTGGAAATAGAAAAATGCAGTGGTTCCCAATTTGACCCAGGGCTGGTAGAAATTATGCTCTCGATTCCAGCTGACCGGTGGGCGAAAGCCAAAGAAAAGGTGCTCAAATCCCTTCGTCTACCGGCTTCGAATTAAATCCGAGATAATATGCCCTTTTTGTATAATGGTCTAATTTTTTAATTAATATCAATTTTTTTCAATCGATGCTTTTTGGGATTTTCATTTACAAAAAAACTTAGCTGAACCTTCCAACTCAAAAATGCTGTCTTTTATTTAAAAGGCTTTAATTTTAAAATTTTTTATTTCTGCATTTCCAGAATTCAAGATTTGTCTTCTTTGATTTTTTCTCTCTGCTTTTCTCTAAAGTAAGTTTTGGGATCAATCAGAATTTCCCGGGGTTTAGCTCCGTCAGGCGGGCCGATGATTCCTTCCTGTTCCATCTGATCTATTATCCTTGAAGCCCGGGCATAACCAAGTTTTAGTTTCCTTTGAAGGAATGAGGCCGAAGCCTGGCCGGTGGCCAAAACTATTTCTACGGCCTTATCAAAAAGCTCATCTTTTTCTCCCAGGTCTTCTTCTAAGGTGAATTCTCCGGTGTGCTTTAAAATCTGGAGGATTCTTTCATCATATTCCGGCTGGCCCTGCTCCCGAACATATTTTACCAGGCGCTGAACTTCAGGTATAGAAACATATGCGCAGTGAAGGCGAATTAAACGGGGGAAATTAGGAGGCATAAACAGCATATCACCAAGCCCGAGGAGCTTTTCAGCCCCAATAGTGTCAATTATTACCCGAGAATCGATTTTAGAGGGAACTCGGAAAGCAATCCGGCTATTGAAATTATTTTTAATCGTTCCAGTGATCACATCAATGGAGGGGCGCTGAGTAGCCATTACTAAGTGAATACCCACGGCTCTGGCTAATTGAGCCAGGCGCCCGATACAATATTCCACATCCTGCGGGCTGGTCATCATAAGTTCAGCCAGCTCATCAATGATAATAACGATATAAGGCAGAGGCCGCAGCTTTTGTTTTTCTTCCTCGGTCAGCTTGCCTTTTTTTTGAGCCAGAAGATTCTTGACTTGCTGATTGTATTGTTCAATATTTCTTACTTTCATCTGACTCAACTGCTTGAGCCTTTCTTCCATCTTTTTTACTGCATCCATCAAGATAATTCCGGCTTTTTTGGGATCATTTACTACTGGAGCCAGGAGATGGGGAATCCCATCATAAAGGGTGAATTCTAAGCGTTTGGGGTCGATAAGAATTAACTTTACTTCCTCCGGAGTCGCCTTATACAGGATACTGGCAATGAGAGCATTAAGAGCTACGCTCTTCCCTGTTCCGGTTGCTCCGGCAATTAAAAGATGAGGCATAATCGCCAGGTCAGTCAGATAAACATCCCCGTGGACTGTTTTACCCAGGGCAAAGGTCAGCTTGGAGGGCGAATTCTGGAACTTTTCTGATTGGATAATATCTCTCAGCTTAATAATTTCTCTTTTATTATTAGGTATTTCTATTCCCAGAGACGATTTTCCGGGAATTCTCTGAATGCGGACAGATTCTGCTTCCAAGGCTAAAGAAAGTTCTTCGCTCAAACCGGCTACCTGGCTGACCTTAATTCCAGCATCGGGGAAAAACTCATAGGTGGTGATAATGGGTCCAGGATGATATTCCCTCACTTCGCCTGAGACTTTGAATTCCCGCAGCTTTTCTTCAATTCGGCGTTTTTTTTCTAATAGTTCATTTCGATCAATTTTTTCGCTGGGTTTTCCTGGATCGAGCAGGCTGAAAGGTGGGAAATGGTAATCACCGGATTTTCTCAAATCTGGCAACAAAAGCTTTTCTTCCTGGTTCTTCTCTTTTTCCAGTTCGGCAAAACTATAGGAGGGCTTTTCAGCTTTTTTTAAAATTTTGGCCTCGGTTTGCTTTGGCGTTTCTTTTGGCGGCTTAACCTCTTTTTCTGATTCTTTTTGCTGAGCTTCAGATTTTATCTGCCGGGCTTTGTCCTGGGCATACTTTTCTTCCACTTTTCTTCGCAGTTTTTCTTTTTTCCGTTCGCGCCGTTTTTCTGTAATCCTTATTTTTACCTGGCTGAAAGTTGACCGGAATAAGCGGGAAAGGAAGTGTACGGTTTTGGATAAACTCCAGTGAGTGGTAAAAAGAAGAACAGCCGCCAGGAGCCCCAATAGAAAGATGAATGAGCCGGTGCGGCTCAAATAGCGAACCAAAAAGCCCAAAAGCAGATCTCCCACAATTCCACCAGCCAGGAATTCTTTCCCCCGCCAGGGTATTCGGTCGAGGATTAGAAAGAATAATGGATTTAAAATAAAAAAGTAAACTATGGCCATCACTACCCGCTTACCAAGTTTTCGGGCTTGCCCTGGGAACAGTGTTTTTATACCCAAGTATCCGAAGACCAAAGGTAAGAACAGAGCGATTAACCCGAAGCCCTGCAGGAGGCTTTCAGCCAGATAACTCCCTATTTTCCCTCCAAAGTTGTGAGTTTTGTGGCCAGGAGGCGAGATGTTGGCCCAGGAAGGATCGGCTGGATCATAACTTATTAGACTGATCAAAGAAAAAAGAGCCAGAAAAATAAAAATAAGAGCAATAACCTCGACCAGGAGGTTATCCTTCTTCTGGTTCCTTTTATTGTTCCTTTCTTTTTTATCTTTTGGCATTTTCCCTGATTATATCATATCGAATTTATGGTTTTCATTAAAGCGAAAGACTTTTTGCCGCTTGAAAGACCTCAAAAAGCTTCTGCGGGTTAAGTTCTTCGGCCCTAATTTTGGCTTGAAGATTCATCTGATTTAGGATGAAAGTTAAGTTTTCCTTATTATAGCCTGAAATTTCCAGGTTCTTAATTAAGGTTTTTCTCCTTTGGTGGAAGCACGAACGAAGAAATTCATAGAATTTTTCTTCCTGGTCAGATGAGAAAATCAATGGTTTAGGCCTGGGATAAAAGGCCAAGCAGGCTGAAGACACTCGAGGTGGTGGGCTGAACGCTCCAGGTTTTATGAAGAAAAGTATCCGACAGTCAAAGTAGTTCTGGAGGAGGATCGAAAGAGGCGCGTAATTTTTATTACCCGGCGCCGCCACAATTCTCTCGGCTACTTCTTTCTGGAAGAGAAAGACCGCCCTTTCGATCTGCTTTTTAAGCTCTAATAGCACAAAAAGAATCTGGGTAGAAATATGGTAGGGAAGATTCCCGACCAGTTTGACCGACTTGTATTTTTTGCCTTGATTTTCTTCTTTGATTATCTTTCCCGGGGAAACGGCCAGAATATCTCCGGCAATTATTTTAAGATTGGGAATTCTTTTTTCTTCTAAAAATTTCACCAGAGCATAATCTTTTTCGATAGCCACTACCTTTCCGGCTTTTTCCACTAAGGGAAAGGTCAGAACCCCCTTGCCTGGCCCGATTTCCAGGATAAGATCACTGGCTTCTGGCTTAATAGCTTCGATAATCTTCTGGAGGATTCTTCTTTCATGTAGAAAGTGCTGCCCAAAAAGTTGTCTCCTGGTCTTTTTAGCCATTGGTTAAATAATTTCCTTCTCACCCCGAGATAATTAGACATTAATTTTAGATTTAATAATTTAATTTTAAGTCAGGCCGAGGATAATTGCCAATGTTCTAATTTAATCCTTTTTAATAGCTTATTAATAGCCAGATTAATAGCCAGCCGGTTTTTTTTCTTCCAGGTTGTGAATTATTACCGAGCTGGCCATATTTCCAATCATATTGACCGTTGTTCGGCACATGTCGAGCAACCGGTCTATTCCAAGAATTAGAGCGACTCCTTCAAGAGGAACCCCGATTTGTTTTAGAACCATCGCCAGCATAATCATTCCGGCTCCCGGGACGCCCGCCGTGCCTACTGAAGCCAGGAGAGCCATGAGAACAATTGTGGCCTGGGCCCCAAGAGTCAAATGGATCCCATAAATTTGGGCAATGAAAATAGCGGCCACTCCCTGATAAAGGGCTGTCCCATCCATATTGATGGTTGCCCCAAGAGGTACTACAAAGCTGGAGTATTCTTTTTTAACTTTAAGTTCATCCAGGCATTCCAGGGCCACCGGAATGGTAGCGTTTGAGCTGGAGGTAGAAAAAGCAATCAGCATAGCCTCGCTGATTCCCCGAAAAAATTTTATTGGTTTCATCCGGCCTAAAAATCTAACCAGGAAGCCATCAACAATGAAACCATGTATGGCTAAGCCCAAAATAGTAACCAGAACGTACTTCAGGAGTGTTAACAAAATTCCCAGGCCAAACTGACCGATGATGGAAGCTAACAAAGCTAACACCCCGTATGGGGCTAATTTCATAACCAGATTAACCATCTGAAGGACGGCTTCATTTGCCCCTTCGAAAAAATTAATTAATGGCCGCGATTTTTCAGAAGGAATTAGAGTCAAGCAGAGACCAAAAATAAGAGCAATAAAAATCACCTGGAGCATTTCTCCCTCGGCCATGGCTTTTATTGGGTTAATGGGCACAATGTTTATAAGCACCGAAATTAGAGACGGCTTTTCCTCGAGAGCAGCTATCTTATTCTGGGCCGGCTGCTGGTAGTTTTTAAGCAGTTCCTGCTTAGTTCCAGCATTAAGCCCGGAGCCCGGCTGAAACAGATTGGCCAGCACCAGACCAATAATAATGGCTATGGCTGTCGTCAGAGTGAAGTAGATTAGCGTCTTAAGGCCGACCCTTCCTAATTTTTTGATATCGCCAAGGCTGGCTGTTCCAAGCGAAAGGGAAAAGAAGACTAAGGGAACAACAATCATAGTAATCAGCCGGATGAAAATTGTTCCCACAAACTCAATATAGCGGGCTTTGGGGCCGAAAATGAGTCCAACTATTATCCCCAAGAAAAGACCGATGAATATTTGGTTGGGTAATGAAAGCCTTTTCATCTGATAAATCTCTCCTTTTTACTTGTTCCAGGGCCGCAGTAAGATTTATATGCTAAAATAAATCAGGATGCAAAGGTTTAAATATTTGACAAGACCTTTTAAGTTAAATTAAAATCCCTAAAGAGATGTCTGAAAAAAAGATTCTTCTAGTTGATTATGATCAGGCTTCTTTAGAAAGTCTGAGCCGAATATTAAAAAACCTGAAAGTTCAGGTCCTTCAGGCCACTGATGGAGCTCAGGCCTACGATATATATAAAGACGAAAAGCCTGATCTAGTCATCCTAGAGGCTATTCTTCCCAAGCTTCACGGATTTGACCTGACTAAAAGAATTGTTCAGGAATCCAAGGGCACCGTGCCGGTGATAATAATTACCGGGCTTTATAAGGGCCCTCAATACAAGCATGAAGCCTTAACTAACCTGGGAGCTTCTGAATACTTGGAAAAGCCAGTAAATCCGGATTTTCTGGTGGAAACGGTCAACCGTCTGCTTAGTGCTGACGAGGACATTGAAGATTCGCTCCCGGATATTGATACGGTTGTGGCTTTATTAAGTCCAAAAGAAAAGTAAATCCAATAACTGATTATCAGAAAGTCAAGGAGGTCTAATGACTGAAGGTTTATGGACTCGTTGCAACAATTGTCAGAAAATCCTCTATAAACAGGATATAATTGATAATCTTTATGTTTGTCCTTTATGCAATTATCATTTCCGTTTGGGATCCTTAGAACGTTTGAAGCAGCTTTTCGATGATGGGCAGTATGAGCTTCTTGATCAGAATATTTATCCTGTAGATTTTTTGGGATTCGAAGATCAGCAAAAGTATGCCAACCGACTTCGGGAAAGCCAGAAAAAAACCGGTCTGGCTGAAGCTATCGTCAATGCCAAAGGCAAAATGGATGGAATCCCGGTTTTGATTTCAGCTATGGAATTTGGGTTTATGGGTGGTAGCATGGGATCGGTGGTTGGAGAGAAAGTGGCTCGGGCGGCCGAAAGGGCGGTCGAAGAGAAACTTCCTCTTATTATTATTTCCTGTTCCGGCGGAGCCAGGATGCAAGAAGGAATGATGTCTCTGATGCAGATGATAAAAACCTCGGCCGCTTTAGCCAGGCTGGCTGAAGCCAGGCTGCCGTATATTTCAGTGTTAACCGATCCGACGACCGGAGGTACTACGGCCAGTTTTGCCATGCTTGGAGATATTAATATCGCTGAACCAAATGCCTTGATTGGTTTTGCTGGACCCCGGGTAATAGAACAAACCATTAAGGAAAAACTTCCTAAGGGTTTTCAGAGATCTGAATTTTTATTGGCCCATGGAATGCTTGATGATGTGGTGGAAAGAAAATATTTAAGAAATTATCTGATAAAAGCCATCCGGCTTTTTCTCAATCTACCGCAATGATCTCATCTTCTGGTAAAGCCTATCTTGAACGGGCTCAGCTTTTCGGAATTAGGTTGGGCCTGGAAAATATCTCAGCTGTGCTGGAGTCTTTTGACCAACCTCAGGAAAGCTTTCCCTCTATTCACGTAGCCGGTACTAATGGAAAAGGTTCTGTTTGCGCCATGCTGGCTGAAATTTTTAAGCTTCATGGATACCGGACGGGTCTATATACTTCGCCTCACCTGGTTGATATTCGGGAAAGAATCCAGGTTAATGGCCATATGATTCCAGAAAAGGATTTTGGCCATCTTTTGAAGGAAATCGAAAAACAGGAAAAAAAGCTAAAAAAAATGGGGCGGCTAACTGGCGCCCTGACTTTTTTTGAAATTTTAACCGTTGCGGCTTTCCTTTATTTCAGGCAGAAAAAGGTTGAACTGGCTGTTCTGGAAGTAGGGATGGGAGGAAGATACGATGCCACTAATGTGGTCGTCCCTCTTACTTCTGTAATTACCACGATTTCATATGATCACCAGCAATATCTTGGACGGAGCCTAAAGCAGATTGCTCTGGAAAAGGCAGGTATTATTAAGGAAAAAATTCCCTGCGTCTGTGGAGTTAAGAACCAGCCGGCTATTGAGGTTATCAAGAAGAAATGTCAGGAACAACAGGCACATCTGATAGAAGTTTTTGGCGAAGGCCGGGAATTATTGATAGAAAATAACTTCATCCGACCGCGCTTTATTTATAAAACAGGGGAACAGGTTTATCGCTACGAACTTTCCCTTCCAGGCTATCATCAGGGAGAGAATGCCGCCGTAGCGATTTCAACGGCCGAAATTATTAAAAAACAGGGTTGGCCAATTAAAAAAAGCCTAATTATAAAGGGATTGGCTTTAACCGGCTGGCCAGGTCGCCTGGAGGTTTATAGCCCCAATCCCCTTATTATTTTTGATGGCTGTCACAACGAAGATGGAGCCAGGGTGGTCAGTCAATATCTAAAAACTTACATTAAGCGGCCGGTTATCCTGGTTTTTGCGGTGATGAAAGATAAAAATGTAAAAAAAATAGCTTCTTATCTATTCCCCCTCGCCAGCCGAATTATTTTAACTAGGCCGCCCTTAGAAAGGGCTTTAGAGCCAGCAGAAATTGCTTTCAGGGTAAAAAAATACCATTCAAAATATTTTTTGGAGAAAAATGTCCCTTCAGCTATAAAATTGGCTTTGTCCCTTTCTGCTGGTCAAACTCCAATCCTCATTGCTGGTTCCCTTTTCCTGGTTGGGGAAGCTAAGAAATTTTTCACTCATTACAGGTTGAATAATGTTGAATAATAAAAAAGCCACACCCTAGGCGGTTGCATTTTAGCCCATAGAGTGCTATATTTTCAATCTATATAATGAGGTTTAGGCTTTGCTGCAGATCGATTTTAATTTTGTGGTTATCTTTATTTTAGTCTGGATTCTGGCCATCGTTCTTACGCGGGTCTTTTTTAAGCCCTATCTTAAAATAAGAGAAAGAAGAAAAAATATTATCGCCGAGAATGAACAGGCGTATAAACAAGCCCTGAAGGATTATGAAGGACATTTAAACCGGATAGAAAACGAATTAAAAGCAGCCAGAAAGGAATCTTTGCAAATAAAAGAAAAAATTATTTCTGAAACTTTGGCTGAAAAGGCCAAACTGGTGTCAGATATCCAATCTGAAGTCCAACAACAGGTGGTAGTAGCCAGAAAAGAACTCGAAGAACAGGTGGATAAACTCAAGAAAGAGCTGGATCAAAAAGTTGAGCTACTCTCCCAAGAGCTGGAGGATAAGCTTTTGCAATGAGTATTAAATCAGCTATAAGATGTGGGTTACGGCTGTTGATAGCCGTCATATTAACCTCCATAATGGCGACGGCTCAAGAGAGCGGTTCACCTTCCAGCTTAGGCACTTTTATCGGTCAGGTCATAAATTTTTTGATTTTATTTGGTGGGCTGGCCTATTTGTTGAAAAAGCCGGTAGTTGATTACCTAAAGCATAAGTCCGAACAGATCGCCGAGCTTATAAGGAAGTCGGAAGAATTTAAAAATGCATCAGCTCGAAAACTGGCCGATATTGAAAGGAGGGCAAGCCATTTAGACGAGGAAATAAATAGAATGAAAGCCGAGGCTGCGGAAGAAGCTCTGAAAGAAAAGGAAAGGATAAAAATGGAAGCCCAGCAGGAAGCAGCCAGGTTAAAAAAATTGGCAGCTGAAGAAATTGATTCCATGGTCAGAGCCAGCCTTCAGGAACTGAAAGCTTATACTATTGAGCTTAGCGTTGCTCTGACGGAAGAAAAAATAAGGCAAAAACTTGGGCCGGAGCTTCACCGGAAAATGATCAAAAAGGCAATAAACGATTTAAAGGCTTTTTATGAATCATCAATCGCTAACTAAAAAGTATGCTTTGGGCCTGGTTAGAGCCCTTAAAACTGAGCCAGAATTTAAAGTTTGTCTGGAACAGCTCCAAACGCTCTCAGCCTTTATGGCTGAAGAGGAAAAAATTAATTTTGCTCTAACTTCCCCGTTTATTCCCAACAGCCAAAAAAGAAAATTATTGGATGACATTTTACCTCGTTTGAATTTTGATCCGCGGGTAAGTAATCTATTAAAGATTCTGGTAGAAAATGAAAGGATGGTTTGGCTAAAAGAAATAGTATCTATTCTTCCTGATATCTGGTATGAACAACAGGGCATTGAAACTCTGGAGGTCAATTCAGCCGTGGAATTGAAAGACGAGGAGAAACTTGAACTTAAAGAAGAGCTGGAGAGGTTGGAGAGAAAGCCGGTCAGGTTAATTTTTAAGCTTAATCCTGAAATTATTGGCGGTTTATTAATAAAAAAGGGAAATATTTATTATGATGTTTCTATCAAGGGAAACCTTTTAAAGATGAAAGAGATTATCTCGACGAGGTAAAAAGATGCAACTGAAAGCCGATGAAATCACCAGAATAATAGAGCAGCAAATTAAAGAATTTGCTGGTGGAGTTGATATCAAAGAAACCGGCACGGTAATGTCGGTCGGAGATGGCATCGCTCGGGTATATGGATTAGAAAATGTAATGTATAACGAGCTGCTGACCTTCCCTAACGACGTTTACGGAGTAGTGCTAAACCTGGAAGAAGATTCAGTCGGAGTTATGCTCCTCGGTGAAACCAATTTGGTTAAAGAAGGAGATGTGGTTCGCCGGACGAAGGAAATCCTGCGAGTGCCAGCTGGCCCCGCTCTTATCGGGCGGGTGGTTGATCCTCTCGGTCATCCGCTTGATGACCAAGGACCAATTAAGACGGATAAATATATATATGTCGAACGCCTGGCTCCCGGGGTGGTCGATAGACAACCAGTTAGGGAACCACTCCAGACTGGGATAAAAGCTATTGATGCCATGATTCCGATTGGCCGAGGACAGAGAGAGTTGATTATCGGTGACCGTCAGACCGGAAAAACGACCATTGTTACCGATACCATTCTCAACCAAAAAAATACCGGGGTAATCTGTATTTACGTAGCCATCGGTCAGAAAAATTCAACTATTGCTCAGATAATTAAAAGCCTCCAGGATTATGGGGCTATGTCTTATACGATCGTGGTAGTGGCCTCGGCTTCAGATCCTTCAGCCTTGCAATTCCTGGCCCCGTATGCTGGCTGCGCTATGGGAGAATATTTCCGGGATAGTGGGCAACACGCTCTGGTCATCTATGATGACCTTTCCAAGCATGCCGCTGCTTACCGGGAAATTTCTCTTTTGCTGAGAAGACCCCCGGGGAGAGAAGCTTATCCAGGTGATGTATTTTATTTACATTCTCGATTACTGGAAAGAGCAGCCAAGCTAAGCGATGAACAGGGGGGAGGTTCGCTTACCGCTCTCCCGATTATCGAAACACAGGCTGGGGATGTTTCCGGTTATATCCCAACTAATGTCATCTCGATAACTGATGGACAGATTTATCTGGAGCCCTCACTTTTCAACGCTGGAATCCGGCCGGCTATCAATGTGGGGATCTCAGTTTCCAGAGTTGGCGGCAGTGCTCAGATTAAGGCGATGAAACAGGTGGCTGGAAAACTGAGGCTCGATCTGGCCCAATATAGAGAGCTGCAGACTTTTGCCCAATTTGGGACCGAATTGGATAAAGCCAGCCAGGCCCAGCTGGAGCGAGGATGGCGATTGACTGAGATTCTCAAACAAGAACCATATGCCCCTCTACCGGTGGAAAAGCAAGTGTTGATAATCTATGCCGGCAACCGCGGTTTTCTCGATGAATTTCCAGTTGAGGCTATCAGGAAATATGAAAAGCGCCTGTATCAATATTTTGAGACCAAATATTCCCATCTTCTTCAGGAAATTGCCAGCAAAAAGCAGATCGATATGCAACTGGATCAGGATATTAGCCAGGCCCTCCAGGAATTTAATCAAATTTTTAAAGAGGAGCTAAAAGTTGCCCACGCTGATTGACTTAAGGCGCCGCATTCAAAGCATAAAAAACAGTCAGCAAGTAACCCAGGCGATGAAGACTGTAGCTACCGCCAGGTATAAAAAGGCTCATCGCTTAGTAATCGAGAGAAGACCATTCTGGCACCTTTTTCCTGAGGTGGCCATTTCACTTACTAAAGCCTTGAACCTGTCTGAGCATCCATATCTCCAGGTCAGGCGAGAGAATAAACTTCTGGCTGTCGTTGTCACCTCGGATAAGGGATTGTGCGGGGCTTTCAATTCTAACTTATTGGAGAAAGCTTCCCGTTTTCTGGAACAAAAAAAAGAAGGGAGCGAGATCAAGGTTATCCCTATTGGCAAAAAGGCAGTAAATTATTTTAAAAATTCTCCCTATCAAGTCGAAAGATCTTATTTCGATCGAGTGGAAAAGAAAATCCCTGAAATTAGCCTGGACCTGGGTAGCTGGATTGATTATCAGTTTACTTTTCAGAGGTTTGATGTAGTCTACGTCCTTTACAATGAGTTCCACTCGATTATCGCCCCAAGAATAACTCTAACTAAGCTTTTACCGATAACTTCAGAGAAAGATACAAGTGAAACTCCCGAAGTTTCTTACCTGGAACCTATTTGGGAGCCTGAGGCCAGTCGGGTTATAGATTATTTATTAAGAATATATATCCATAATCAGGTCGAACACTTCCTCTATGAGTCTCAGACTTCCGAGCAAGCTTCGAGAATGATGGCGATGGAAAATGCCAGTCGAAATGCCGGAGAACTTATTTCTGACCTGGTTTTATTGCTGAATAAAATCCGCCAGGCCTCTATAACCAGGGAGCTGCTGGAAATCCAAACAGCGGTGGAGGCTTTGCGCCAGCAAGGAGTTTAAAACATGAATCAACAATTAAATAATAATACTAAGGCTTCAGCCCAACTTAAAATCGGTCGGGTTGTTCAGGTAATTGGACCGGTGGTCGATGTAGCTTTTCCGGAAACTGAACTTCCCGAAATTTATACTGCTATCCGCATAACCAGCGAAGGCTTTGAGGTTCCGGTTCCCATTGACATTATCGTGGAAGTGGAACAGCATATTGGGGATTACAAAGTTCGCTGCGTCTCGATGCACCCGACCGAGGGACTGGCCAGGGGAATGAAGGCAATTAGCTTAGGCACCCCTATTGAGGTTCCAGTGGGCGAAGGTACCTTAGGGCGGGTGATGAATGTAATTGGTGAGCCAGTGGACCACTTAGGCCCGATTCAGGCCGTCAAAAAATACCCCATTCATCGCCAGCCGCCACCACTTGATCAACAAAGCACCAGGTTGGAGATGTTTGAAACCGGTATCAAAGTCATCGACCTGATCCAGCCATTCTTAAAAGGTGGTAAAATTGGCTTGTTTGGTGGGGCTGGAGTGGGAAAGACAGTTATCATTATGGAGCTTATCCATAATGTCGCCAAAAAACACGGCGGTTATTCCGTTTTTGCCGGAGTCGGAGAGAGGACCAGGGAAGGCAACGACCTCTGGCTGGAAATGAAAGCTTCTGGTGTTTTAAATAAGACTGCCCTTATTTATGGCCAGATGACTGAACCTCCTGGCGCTCGCTTAAGGGTCGGATTAACCGCTCTGTCTGTAGCTGAATATTTTAGGGATGAAATGGGCCAGGATATTCTTCTTTTTATAGATAATATTTTCCGGTTTGTTCAAGCCGGATCGGAAGTATCTGCTTTGCTTGGTCGGATGCCCTCGGCCGTTGGCTATCAGCCTAACCTGGCTACCGAGTTAGGAGAACTGGAAGAAAGAATAACCTCAACTAAAAAAGGTTCGATCACTTCGGTCCAGGCTATTTACGTTCCGGCTGATGATTTTACTGACCCCGCTCCGGCTACTACTTTTTCTCATCTTGATGCTACTACCAACCTTTCGCGGGCTCTGACCGAGATGGGTATATATCCGGCGGTTGATCCACTCAGTTCTTATTCTCGCATTCTTGATCCCAGGATTGTAGGTGAGGAGCATTATCAGGTGGCCAGAAGGGTAAAAGAAATTTTACAGCGATATAAAGAACTCCAAGACATAATTGCTATCCTGGGAATTGAAGAGCTCTCCGATGAAGATAAAGTAATCGTCGCCAGGGCCAGGAAAATTCAACGTTTTCTCTCACAGCCATTTCACGTGGCCGAGCAGTTCACCGGCCGCCCAGGAAAATATGTTCCAATTGAAGAAACTGTCCGCGGTTTCAAGGAAATCTGCGAAGGACAACATGATGATAAGCCAGAGCAGGCCTTTTATATGGTAGGGACGATAGACGAGGTGGTCCAGAGAGCAGAGGAGCTGAAGAAACTATGAGCGGCGAACAAAAGGCCAGTTACCATCTGCGGATTATTTCTCCTGTAAGACTAATAACCGATGCCGAGGTAACCGAAGTCCAGGTTCCGAGCCTGGATGGTTATTTAGGAATTTGGCCAGGCCACCGACCGCTCAATGCCTGCTTAAGTGAAGGAGAAATAATTTATAAGACGGCCGATAATCGAGAAGAAAAGGTGGAAATAAAAGGTGGAATAATAAAAGTAGAAAATGATAAAATCATAATCTTAACGGGGATAAACAATGATTGAAGTTAACCCGGCGATAAGACCAGACGAAAGTCTTAATACTTTTTATCGGGGAAGGATCCATGTTCTTCAGCGGAAAAGCGGCTTTCGCTTTTCAGTTGATGCTCCTCTTCTGGCCGATTTCATCCAGACAAAGAACACAGATGAAATTATTGAGCTGGGCACCGGTTGCGGCATTATTTCTTTATTGCTGAGCGTTAAGCCATTCCGCCACATAGTAGCTCTTGAAATTCAGTCGGCTATGGCTGACTTGGCTCGAAGGAATGTTATGCTCAATAACCTGGAAGGACGAGTGACAATAATCCAAAAAGATTTTCGTCAATATCAGCCTTACCGAAAGTTTGACATTATTTTCTCCAATCCGCCCTATATCCGGAAAAACAGTGGTTTTCTGAGTCCGTCGGAAGAAAAGAATATTGCCAAGCATGAAATTTACTGCACCTTGGAAGAGATCCTGACCTGGACCAAGAACTGGCTCAAGGAAACTGGGAGTGCTTATTTTATTTTTCCTTACAATCGGCGTGAGGAATTTGAAGAAGAAGTAAAAAAGCAGGAATTAAAAATAAAAAGTTGCCGCTCAGTTTATCCAAGAGAAAGTGAGCCGCCTAATTTTTTCCTCGTCAGATGTAACTTTGAGGCTGAAAGCCAGGAGGTTTTACCGCCCTTAATCCTTTTAGGACCTGATGGACGCTACACGCCGGAAGCCGAGGAAATCTTTACCGGTCGTCAGAGAAAATTTAAAGAAATTAATTGGGACAATATTGCCGATATTGAATATTAATCTGAAGATAGTAGTGGTCTGTTTTCCTATTTGCCAGGCTATCCTTCGCTAAGAAAGTTAATCAGAGCCTGGCCTGCTTTGAGTTTGATTAAATTTCTAATTGTTTTTTAAATTTAGCGAACATAGTTAGGAGTGGCGATTTAATGAATCGATTAAACACAGATGATTTGTCAGCTAAAAATCATTATTTTAAATCCCAGCTGATCCCCTCTTGTCAGACAAACGAAAAAATGGTTTAATGGATAAAATTTCTGAGGTGCGAGATGAATAGAAGTTTAACCCTCGGGAATTTCTGGCTTAGATTATGGAGCTTTATGGCTGGCCTGGGTATGGCTATGGCTTCCTATTTAACCATTGACCATTTTTTCAGGGCCAATTTCCCCGAAACAATTTTTACTGGCTCATTCTGTGATCTCAGTCGATTTTTTAATTGCAACAGTTCGGCTTACTCTTCTATCGCTCATTTCCAGGGTGTTCCCCTGGGCTATTGGGGCCTGGTGGTGGGCATCTTGGTAATGATAGGAGCAGTGCTACCTTCGGCTCACCTGGAAAAGGTCAATAAGTTTATCGCTTTGCCTAATGCTTTAGGGGTTTTGACGTTATTTTTTTATTCTATCTTTTACTTGAAAAGTTTGTGCCTGCTCTGTTCAGGTTATTATGTCTTTTCCTTATTTAATTTTTATCTTTTTTATAAATACGGAATTATTAGTCAACGTCGGGGACCAGTAGGTTTTATCAGAGAAATAGCGATGAGTTCCTGGAAACCGCTGGTGGTGATTGGAGTATTGACCATAGCGGGTGCTTATGGCTTTCATTTATTTTATCAGGCCAAGAAAGAGGCCCAGTTAGGAGGTGTGGCCACGAAAATCGTCAAAGAATTTTATAGTCTTCAACCAGTTAAAAACCCGAGCTTTATTTCTCCTTTCTGGACCGCCAGGGCAACGGAA
Source organism: Candidatus Aminicenantota bacterium (assembly GCA_002877915.1). Taxonomy (GTDB): domain Bacteria; phylum Acidobacteriota; class Aminicenantia; order Aminicenantales; family Saccharicenantaceae; genus Saccharicenans. The sequence goes on along the minus strand of PNJE01000023.1, from coordinate 7,126 downwards.
GAATTTGACCAGGCCCCAATTCGAATTGTGGAATATGCTGATTTCCTCTGTCCCGATTGTCTTTTTCTGTTTAAGCAGCTCGAGAGAATAAAGCAAGAGTATGCCGGTAAGATTAATATCGCCTTTCAATTTTTTCCGCTGGAAACTAAATGCAATCAAGTGGTAGATAAAGATAAACATCCAGGCGCCTGCGACCTGGCTTATCTGGCGGCTTATGACCAATCCAAATTTCTGGCGATTCATGATGAAATTTTCAGGAATTTTGATAAGGCAAAAAATCCAGAATGGCGTCAACAGTTAGCCAGAAAATATGGAGTAGAAGCTGCCCTAACAGATGAGAAGACTAAGGAGCTGGTGAAAAAGATAATTGATACCGGCAAAGAATACGAAAAAACTTCAGATCGATTTCCATATGGGATAAGGTCCACTCCGACTATGATCATCAATAACCGGATGATTATCGGGACGCTACCTTATGCCCACCTGAAAGCAATAATTGAATCATTGCTCAGTGAACAGAAAGAAGCGATTCCCGGAGAAAATAAATTTTTGGAAAACTGGGTTAATACAACCAAAGCGAAGAAATAGAATAGCTCGGACCGGGTGAATAAACCAGTCCCTCTCAGCCGGAACCAGCTTTCAGCTATCGAGTTCGACTTTCTCTTTTATAGTTATTCCCTTGCTTTTAAGCCCGTTTAGGATGAAGTCAAAGGTTTTTGAATCTGTTCCCAGAAATTCCGGTGGAATGAGGCCTTTTCTTTTAATCAATCCAGAAGCAAAAGCTCTGGCTACCTGGGTGGCGGTGTATCCAGTAGTTCTGGCCATACTGTGAATTCCGGTTTGGCGGTCGAACCTGTCGGAAAGCTCATAAATGAGCCTGATCTTATTCCTACTTTTTTCTCCACCTACCATTACCCTCATTATGGTCAGATCTTCTTCTCCTGGATTTAGCTTCAATTTAGAGAAAATAACCCTGGCGGTGAAATCAACAGGGCGAATTTTCTGACCTGAAATTTCAACCGGACTGCTGGAGAAAAAGCCGGCTTCTCTGAGCATAAGCATTTTTTCTCTATGACCAGGGTAACGCAGAGTTTTTTCTTTCATTTCCGGGATGTCGAGAGTTTGAAGCAGGGTTCGGAGACCGTCAGTATTGAAGGCTTCGAGGGTGCCCAGGTCGGGAAAATCTACCAACTCCGGGGCGGATAGGGCAGGCTGGCTAACTATTTGGCCATTCTCTTTTAATCTGGCCGGTCTGATATATTCCTCAAACACATCTACTGGAGAGAAGACCGCCTTATATTCAAACGGCCATTGGCGCACGACCGGCAGTCCGCCAACATAGATATAAAGATATCTTGTCCTGTCAAGCTGGCTATATCCCCGCCCGGCCAGCATATGGCTCAGTCCTGGAGCTACACCGCAGTCAATAGCCGCCATTACTCCTTGTTTTTTAGCCAGGGAATCAAGTTTGAATGGGTCTTCCGGGAAAAAAGCTATGTCGACTACATTTTTACCAGCTTCCAGACAAGCCTTCAAGCTCTGAAAGCCCAGGAATCCAGGCAGGGCATTTATCACCAGATCATAGTTGGCGACGGTTTCTTTTATTATTTCGGGAGTGCTTAAATCTTTTTTTATGGTTTTGATACCAGATAAACTCAGCTCTTTTAAGTGTTCATCATTAAAATCTACAGAAGTTACTTCAAATTCTCTTTCGCTCTCTAAGTCGAGGGCCATAGCTTTACCTACTAGGCCGGCTCCAAGGATTATTACTTTCATAATTAGCTCCTTTGGTCTGTAAGTTAAATTTTAATATTCAATTATCATTTCAGGTTAACTTGTTTCTTACTCTTGGGCAACTTTAGATCGCTTCTTTTGATTAGCTAAGAATCTCTAACTTATCATCCAGGCTCAAAATAAACTTTTAGGTTTAGCGACCTTATTATTTTGTTTTTTCAAAAGCTTTTTTGATTTCTTCCAGGCTGACTCCAAATATTTTTTGGGCGATTTTATTTAATTCTTTTTCTTCACCCTGAATATGAATGGTCGTATGGATATGGCTCAGGCTTTCGCCTGGATTAAGGGCTGCCCCGGGAGAAGATGACTCCAGTTCATAAAAAGGTCCGAGCGGCTTGGCTCCAGGCGAAGCTGGCCCATCATTATAGCTATTAACCACATCGCCAGCATAAGGATCTTTCTGAATTTCCCACATAGAATTAACATAGCTGTAATTGGCCGGGTTTTCGGGTAAGCTCACATGAACAATAGTTAAAATTTTATTGGCTGAATCATAGCTTCCTAAGAAGGGAAGGACTCGCCGGGGAGAAATTCCGATTTTGCTTCGATACCGACCATCTCCTTTAAAGTAAATTACCCGATCAGTGATAACCAGGCGGTCAGCTGGCACCTTACCGAAGTAGGCATCATTGACTATCGGCCCCAGGTCCTTCTCTGAGCCGGGCTTGTATGGTATGACGATGATAGTAGTCGGCGAAGGATTAAACATCCCGAGAATCCAGATTGACACCAAGCCGGTATCCTTTTTCCAGGGAACTTCCCCGACATTGGTGATACGGTTATCAGAATTATAAGCAACCCAGTTGAGCTTGTCAGAAAGGGGAATTCCCAGGTTTTCTACCTGAGATTTATCCAGGAGTTTCACTGCTCGGTCGACTTTTATTTTAAATTCGAAGTTGGAATAATTAATTAAATTCATCTCTTTTTTCATGACCACCTGGCTGGAATTCTGTGAAACCAGGTCAAATGAACCTTCATTGATTGGCGGAGGAGTAAACCAATGATCAAGGTCAAAGGGTGAGCCGCTTTTGAAAAAGAGAGAATACTGGCCACCTTCAGGGCCGAGCCAGAAACGATCTTCGCCCCCGAAGGCATTCATATGAGGATTATTTTGGTGAGAGGCTATCAGTTCGCGATTTATCCAGCCAAAACTTAGACCGTTGAGGCCATTGGCGCTGCTGGTCATTACTCGCCCCTGAATATCGGGGTTGACTGCCACCAAGGCCTCACCGTTACTGGACGAGAGAACAATTACCTTGGTGTGTTTCTTCAGGAAATCAAGGTCATCTTTAAAAAAAGTTCCCTTGGCCTCAGATGAAGGCCTGGAAAAAGAGAAAGCTAAGAATATAAAAGCTAAGGAAAACATTAGGAAAATTGAGGTTAAAAAATGTCTCATTGCTTTCCTCCTTATAGAGGTAATTTTAAAATATCAATTTGAACCAAATTTCTCAAGTGAAAAATATATTAAATATTAGGAAAAGAATTGACTCGTTTAAAAAGCAGGGTTATTGCAGGATTATTCGCTTATTTCACAGTTTGATTTTCTGAATACACTGGATACTGATGTTTTGGATATACTGGAAAAGAAGAATCGGGCCAGGGAAAAACTTTTTTGGTATAAACTAAAAGAAATAGCTGGTTAATTTGAAAGACATAAAAAATATAATAAGAGTCATCGTTTTATAAAGAATCACTTAACTCCTGGCTGCTTAGCTATCTTTTTCATTGCCTCAGAAAACCACTGCCATAATCGTTGATGGAATTCAACACTCGGCGGGTTATTTTTTAGAATTTCCCAGTAGCTTTCTGGCTTATCATCGGGCTTCTGCCGAATGTGGAATTTTTCATCCCACAGCCGATAATTTTCTGGATGGAACTGAATTCCCAGGACATTGGGAAAAACGGTGTGTTGGATGGCCTCAACAATTTTTCCATCTGGCGAGACCGCTACTATTTTGAACCCCTTTCCCAATTTCTTTATAGCCTGATGGTGGGAGCTGAGAATTCGCGGTTGATCTTTTTCCGAGAACCCGAGCTCTTTAACAAAAAAGCCATCTGGCAGCATCTTAATCCAGTGGAAGTTATAGCCGCTTAATCTTTCTTCTGGGTAAAGCTTAATGAAGGGATTATTATGCCAGCAGTCCGAACCAAGAGCTATTATATCTTCGACAAAATTTTTCCTATAAACCTCTAACCAGATATCCTGAATTAAAGTTCCTCCTGTCCCGACGTTAAGGCTTTGAGCTCCCAGGCAAATACCGAGAATGGGCAATTTCGGTTTATGGGCCAGCAAGGGTTTAAAATTCTCATTCTGGTATCCACCAAGAAAATGGAAGATGGCTGATAATTCGAAATAATGGCGATAAGGATCTTCAATTATGGTCAGCTGATTAGTTTTTTCTTGGTACAACGCTGGCGGTATATCAGGTCCACCAAAAAAGATTATCCCATCCGATTCCTTGATTATTTCTTCAAACTCCTTGGTGGCGGGGTTGCTCTCAAAAACATTTTTCTGGTTAATTTCGGCTGACACGGGATGAAAGGTGAACCAGTCGATTTTATTATCCTCAACGTACTTCTTGGCTTCTTGGTAGTTGGTCAATTCTTTAACGTGATATACGCCCGTGACTTTAAGATTAGTAATATTAATAAATCCTTTTTCTCTTAAGGCCTGAAGATTTTTAACCGTGCTTAGCGATGGATAGAAAACAGTCATCCTTATTTCATCTGTCTGAGATAGGGCGGACATAGGGGAAATTAAAAACAATGAAACAGCCGATAACAGAACAAATAAAATTGATAATATTTTTTTCATCTGGCCTCCATTTCCAGGTTAATTATATTTTTTAGGGTTGACCAATTCAAATTCTTTTTCCTCTCCTCAAGGGGTTGGAAGCTACTCCCAGTTAACATTCATTGATTTTTTTGCGCTAAAAAAGAGTTATAATAAGAAAATGAAAATAGAGCGAGTCGAATATTATGCCGGCGGGTGCGGAGAAGAAAAGCCCTTAGCGGTTTATATCGGGGGAGAGCGGCTTCTGGTCAAAGAAATAATTTCAGCTAAAAGGATTCTGGATAAAGACAGCCCCCGACAAAAGGACATCTTTGAATGTCTTCTGATTAACGGGGAAAGAGTGAGAGTTGAAAAAGAGAGGGAATAAAATCTGGACTCGGAATGAAACGGGAATAGTTTAGATGGGTAAGCCAGCCAAAAATTGCCCAGGGGGTATAGACCTTGGTTCACCTCTCGTCTAAAATAAAAATGTGAGTCTTAATTTTCTTCTGGATCTACCAGAGTTTAAGGGCCTGGTAGAAAAGCTGAATCGGGGGGAAGACTGTCTTTTTTTGTCAGGTATAATCCCTGAATCCCGGCCTTATTTTTATGCTTTCCTGGCATCGAGAGTTTCGAGACCGATAGTTATTATCAGCCCTTCGTCCTGGTCGCTTGAAGAAATCAGGCGGGAAACAGAAGATTATTTGCGTCTTTTTTCTATCAGTCGGCAGGTTCAAATTCTTCCGGCGCTCAACCCTGATCCCTATCTTGAAGTTCCAGCTCCTCTGGAAGCAGTGGCTTCGCGGATGAAGGTTTTATACAGCTTAAAGCTCGGGCATCGGCCGGTAATTTTCACTGACCTGCCTGGAGTGCTGAAGCCGGTTCCGCAGCCTGATGACCTGGAAAATTCCTTCGTCCTGATAAATTCTGGTTCTAACCTCAGCCGGGAAGGCTTGATTCAAAAATTTCGGGATTATGGCTATACCAAGGAAGACTTGGTGGCTTCGGCTGGGGAATATGCTTTCCGGGGAGCAATTGTTGATATTTATTCTGTCTGGTCTGAAAACCCATTCCGAATTGAATTTTCCGAAGACCGGGTTGCTTCCATCCGGGAATTTGATCCTTCCAGTCAGAGATCAATCCGAAAACTGGACTCGGTAGTTATCCCATCGCTTCGAGAGTATCCAGGAGATTCGGCCTTTGTAGAAAGGTTTTGTTCTGAGGTCAGGAAAAAAGGGCCGGCTTCCTATGAGCTGGATAAAAAGTTAGAGCTTTTAAAACAGGGTGAAATTTTTCCTTCTTTTGTCTATTTAGCTTTAATTATTGGGGAGCGTTTCAGGCCGTTGACTGATTACTTAGAGGATCCTTTATTCATCATCGAAGAAAAGGATCTGGTAGAAAAAGAATGGCAGGAGAGCTCCAAAGATTGGCAGAAAGCCTATGAAGAATATCGGCAGAAAGGAGATTTTTATCTTTCCCCGGCCGAGCTTTTTCCTGAAAAAACCAAAAATCTTATTGAGTCGAGAGCGCTGGTTATCCAGGAACTTGCCGAAAGCCCCGGATCGAAACTGCTTGAATTCGGATTTCAGCCTGTTCCTCGTTTTGATAATAAAATTCCTTTTTTCCTCGAATATCTGAAGAAGCGACAGGAAGAAAGAGACCTCTGCTACATTTTTCTTTCCAACCCCGGAAGAAGAGAACGTTTAGCTGGTTTGCTCAGGGAAAATGAAATTTCTGTCCGGGTGTTAGCGGACCCCCGGGAAAAGCCTCGAGGGGAAGAGATAAATCTGATTGAAGGAAACTGGCAGCGGGGATTCAGCTATCCGAGGCAGAAGATCTTTATTTTCGCCGAAAAAGATATCTTTACCGAAGAAAAAGTTATTACCAGCCGCCTTCCCCGAAAGCTATTCTTTTCTCAGTTCCAGGACTTGAAGCAGGGTGATTATGTGGTCCATACCGAGTATGGGGTTGGATTATTTAATGGTTTAAAAAAGCTGGAGGTTGATGGCCGGTCCCATGATTTTATTGAGATTATTTACCGCGACGACGATCGATTATTGGTCCCGGTAGAAGATTTGAATTTTGTCCAGAAGTTTTCAAGTTCTTCGACTACTGAACCCCAACTGGATAAACTCGGGAGTCAGAGCTGGGCTAAGACCAGAGCTCGGGTGAAAAAAGCGGTGGAAGAAATTGCTCAAGAATTGCTGGAGCTCTATGCCAGGAGAAAGACTGTTCCAGGAATTGCCTTCAGCCCGGAAGGTCAATGGGAAAAAGAATTTGAAAAAATGTTTGCCTATGAGGAAACGGAAGATCAACTGAGGGCTATAGAAGAAATAAAAAAAGACATGGAAACTCCCCAACCTATGGATCGGCTGCTCTGTGGTGATGTTGGTTATGGTAAAACCGAGGTGGCTATGAGGGCCGCTTTTAAAGCCGTAATGGATGGCAAGCAGGTAGCAGTTCTGTGCCCAACCACGGTCCTGGCCACTCAGCACCTTAATACCTTTCGCCAGCGGATGCTGCTCTTTCCAGTCCGAATTGAAGCCCTGACCAGGCTTC
>PNJE01000047.1 GCA_002877915.1 Candidatus Aminicenantota bacterium | reverse complement strand
GAAATAAATTGCTGTCTTTAATTTCTTATCCAATACATAAATTTCTGGATTTGGCAAAAATAAATGATCTTCTCTTAGGCTGAAATCTTGCTTGGGCAAAAGATTTGCAAGATAAGGGTAAGATTTTATTATGAAGTCAAGAGATAAAGGATGAAAATAAGCATCAACCGGCAGTGAGGCCGACGTGGTTTTTTTTTATTCATTAGCCCGGGCGGCCCAGAGAATACCCCGCTTGACAATTTCCCTCGCCTCGGGGACGTCAAAATCAGCGGCCACGTGCCCGAGTGAGCAATAAAAAACCCGACCTTTCCCGTAATATTTCTTCCACACCACCGGCATGACCACCCCTTCAATCCACAGTGCATACTTCCCACTGAAGGTGGTGGTAGCCAGGACTTCCACTCCCGGGTCGACGTGCATGTAGTATTGCTCGGAATGCATTTTGAAGTCCTTAAGCCCCTTAACAATCGGGTCGTTTTTCTTTTCCGGCACAATATTCACTTCATAATCGATAATTCCACCCGGGTGAGCCACCCACTGCCCGCCAACCATGAACTGATACTCAGTATTAATCCTGAAGGAATCAGCCAGCCCGCCATGCCAGCCAGCCAGCCCGACCCCGCTTTTCACCGCTTCTTCCAGGTTATGCTCCTGCTCCGGTGTAATAGTGCCCTGAGTCCAGACCTGAATGATGACGTCCAGCTTCTTGAGCTTTTCCAGGTCAAGATAAGCATCAAGCGTATTGGAAATTTCCACCTCAAAACCTTGCTCCTGAAGCCACGGGGCGAAAATATCCACGCACTTTTTGGGCTCATGCCCTTCCCAGCCTCCCCAAACAATTAAAGCTTTTTTCTTTGCTTGAATCTCTGCAGCCCAGGAAAAAGCAATAGCCACTAAATAGAGCAGAGCTAAAGAACTTATAAAGGAAACAGTTCTTAATTGATGAGATTTTACGGTTTCTTTCATCTTTAAATACCTACCTCTTTATATCTAAGAAATTTTGAAGTATCCAACTTAATTTGGCCAGCAAAAGCAAATTTTTCGCCAGATACAGTTGCCCAGATAAGCTCTTGTGCTGACCCCAAAGATATTTCCTGCCCTTCAGCAAGATATCTAAAACTCGGCGCCAATAATATTTTCATTGCTTTTTATTTTTTTATTTTCGAACTTATTATATATTAAAAACTTCATTTTATAGAAAGTTAAATAAGGAAAAAGCCTTTCTTGCCAATTAATAATTAATCTTTCTTAATCACCAGCTCAACCGGACTTTCGATGACAACATTGCCATATTTGCAGGTGATTTTACCGGAAGTAGCTCCCTCTGGCAAATTTAAGGTAAAAAATAGCTCCATGGCCCAAGGACCTTCTGGAAATTTCTCCGAGTCGGAGGTCATTGAGCTTGAATTCAGTTATTTTCAAAGGCCAATCAACACAATAATTTTCGACAGTGATTTTTATACTCTGCCCAGGTCTGGCTGTCCACGGTTCGATGCTCACGATTTCTGGTTTCAGCGTTAAGCCAAAAGTGAAGAAGGCCACTCGAACTTCGTTTTCTGGTTTTCCCGAGAAGCTTTTGGTTATGATGAGGTCAACTTTCGGGTATGGGGCGGAGTTGCAAACAAAGTTAGGATTAGGTTCATATGTTTGAAATTCATTTTCTGAGACAAAATAATAGGGCCATTGATACCCACCGCCTTCGAGCTTAACTTGATAATTTTGAAACATTTTCCCAAAATATTCCGGCGAGATAAAATTTTTACCTTTAAAGCTATATTTTTTTCCTGGTTCTATAAGCTCATCTGGATAATCCGTTATAAACGGAGGACCGTATATTCTTATTTTACTTAATGGGAAATCCTCCTTGCCCCAGCTGGCTCGCAGTTCTTCTTTACCTTCGGCTTTGGGCATTTCACCCCGCACTTCCCACACGGGTTCTTCAGAGACTTTATATTTCTCTTCAATTGAGCGTAAAAGATTAACCGATTTAATTTTTATTGGTTCATTTCCCCAATAAAATGAAAGGTCGGGTCCCATCCCGCTTCCCAGAACATCACCCCGGTGATGATTATCTAAGTCGAGGTTGGAGATTAAATAAAAGTTCATATATTCTTCCAAATTAACATAAGCAGACGGAGATTGAGGATGGAGTTTAAATACAGGGGGCTTGCTGTAATTATATGTAAATGAGTTATTACTATAATCAGCATCAAATAGCAGCTGGCCTTCATCTATAGTAAAGGTGATGTTAATCTCGCCCAGTAAAAAATTATTGGAGAGGCGAGATCGAACGCTTGTGTAACCAGTGGGTGAATCGCGATCATAGATTGAGGTTTGGGGCAGGCTCAGATTAAATTCTTTACTACTTCCAGGAGCTAAGAGGTAATCTTTAAGATTGGAGTCAGAAAGGTTTGGTACAGCTAAGTTTATTGTTAAATTCTTTTTATCCGATCTTTTTATATTCAAGTTTAAAAAGTTCTGTTCTTTATTTGTCAGTTCTTTAACATCGTTAACATTCTTCCGGAGTGGATAGGCATCTCCCGCATTTTTTATTGTTAAATGGACTATGGCCTCGGAGGTTCCATCAGAGAGATCCTTAGTTTCCAGGTTAAAAGAAGTTATCTTTAAATCGGGCATCAGGGGCCTAAAATTTATTGTTAAGGAATTGTTGTCTTTTTTAATTTCTTTCTGTTTATTCTGGGGATCGAGAGTAATTCTTACTAAGTTCTCTCCAGGGATAAAGTAATTTTGGGAATTCAAAAAGTTAAGATAAAAAAAACCAGTTTCTTTCTCTTCAGCAGTTTCCTCTGGTTTTAAATACTTCCATTGTCCGGAACCAACAGAAAGAGGTTTCCAGTCATGAAGGTCATTTTTAATCTCTACCAGATAATCAATCGGTGCAGATTCCTTAGAGCCAATGTTTTTAATCTGAACGATTAAATCGGCCTTATGCTTTAGCTCATCAGCATAAACTATTTCAGCCTTTTCAATTTTAAGGTCAGGCAGATCTGCCATTTTCAGTTTTTCTTTAGAAATGTGACCAGATTTGATGACCTTGATCGACGTGCCTTCCGAGATAGTCTTCACTGGCTCCAGCCAGGCTCTTAATTTGTTGTTCTGTTCATCTGATTCCTGAAGAATATTATCGGAGTCCAGGAAAGCCTCAACCAAACTTTTTTTATTTAGCTTGAGGCCGGTATTTATGATTAATTCAGAAGCTGGGGCCAGAAGTTTCTTTCCTGAGTCGCCCGGCAACCTCATTTTTATATCAGTCTGGCCAGTAATTGGGAGTATCTTATATTGGCCATCAATCTGGATGGTTATTTTTATCTTCTTTAATAAATCATCCGGAATTGGAGAATTGCCCTTATTTTTTATAGTTATGAGGATAAAATTTTCGGCATTAACTGTTATCTTCTCCGGGGCCAAGTCATAATTAGGAAGATCTTTTCGGTAGTCACCCGATATTTTCCCCGGGGAAAATTATTTTTTAACGTTGTTGACCGATGCTTTGCCCGATGGTTCAGAGTATAGAAAATTTAAAGAAATGAAAATAGTGAAGAAAGCAGCTGGTAAAAGGAATGGGCTAAAATTTTTTCTCATGTTGCCCTTCTTTTCCTTAAATTACTTTTCCTAATCTTATGAAGAAATTTCTATTAATTCAAGTCCTTTAATTCTTTAAGCCTTCTCTCAAAATCTTAGTGATTTTATCAATCTTTTGGTTTATTAACCGTAGGGTGGTTTTAAAGCGCCCTTAAGTCAATTAATTTGTCTTATATATATTTTGTTACTTAGGGACGGATGCTCAGGGTCACCTTAAAAACTGCTTGGCCAGCCAAAGGTTCAAACCGGCTAACTGGGTCCAAGACTCTTTCCCAGCCTTTGCTGAAGATAAAAAATACTTCATTCCCAGGGCTGATGGTCCAGCGCAACCTTGAATTTAAGCCCAGATTTTTAGAGACATTGTCATATTGCAGGTAATTCATCAGACCTAAATTTGGATTAAGAAAGAAATCAGCCTTTAATTCAAAAACATTTTCTGTAAAGCTTCCCTGAGGTAATTTTCCGCGGACCAGTTTGGTTTTCAAGTTGAAGGTAGCATAGCCATTAATTCGGAAAGATAAGGCTGCCCCAAGATTATTAAAGCGCCCGGAATAAAATTGTCCGGTATCCCATTTTAATTCCAAGAGCCAGGGCTGAAAAGAAGCCGTATCCAATTGAAAAGAATATTGAGTAAAATCATAAGGACCGGCCGGGATAATGACTCCTTCGGCGACTTCGAAATCTTCGGGCAATACGTCCCGATTAACAATTATGTTGAACTCTATATGTTCGCCACTTTCTGTCCTGAAGTTTAGAGGAGCGAAAAAAAGGCGACTGGTCTCTAATTGACCGTTTAGATTCCAGTAAAAGCTTGAACGAAATTCAAAAAAGAATTGGCGGACCAGTTGGCCGACCAAGCCTTTTTCTGGACGTGGCTGGTAGCCCAGACCGAAGCTGGCGTTCCTAACGCCTGTTCTGCTGAGGAAGCCGATCCCCGGATTGAAAGCATCACCATAAAAATTGTAGGAGGCATTGATATCCCAGAGGTCGTTTGGATAATCAAGCCTCAAACCGTAGGCTTGATGATAGCCAGAAGAAGAGCTATTCCAGTTATACAGATACCAGATGCCAGCCAAGAAATTTTTATTGCCCTGAAATCGAGAGGTCTGGTAAACGAAATCAAGTCCAGCTAAGGTGTTTTTCTCTCCAGTTGGCTCACCATTAGTAAAGATAAAACCAACTCGGCTTTCGTCGAATATATCTTGGTAAACCCGAGCGGCTAAGAAATTTTGTCCGGCCAGGTTTATATTTTCAATTTCATCAGAAAAGGGTTTAGTCTTCATGTCAAGAATGGCCAGATTTGTTCGCCCAAGTTTGCCAAAAAGCTTAAGGCCATAATCGATAGGGACCTGATGCCCTTCGTAAAGCCCGATGCGCCGGCTGAAAAAAGGAGAAAAATATCCCATTCCGCCAGGGCCAAAGTTAAAAATTTCCGAGCCCTCAAGAAAGAAGGTCCGTTTTTCCGGAAAAAAGAGCGGAAATCTGGTCAAGTTAATCTGCCGTTCATCAGCTTCAGTCTCTGCAAAGTCAGTATTATAAGTGACTGCGCCTGTAAAGTTCGGAGTAAATCTCTTATAGAGGTCAAAGCCGCCCTGCCAATCATAATGAGTTACGGCTGAAACTTCGGAATCCTTAGTGGAAGAAACCAGACTATAAGGCCTGATAGTAAGCCCTAATCCCTGATTTATCCCCTCGATACCTTGGAGAGTGGCGGCTTCCATTGGATTGGTGAAAAAGCTATTCTGGCTTTTGGCTGCTAATCGAATGGTTTCCTGCTTTCTCGGAATGTAGCGTTCGATGTTTATTCCCCATGAGCTAAGTTGACGGTTGAAGCCGATAGTCTTGAATGGGATTTTAATCTCGGCCGACCAGCCATCTTTCTGAATTTTGCTTTTAGCATCCCAGATGCCATCCCAGCTGAGGTTCAGATGTTCACCAGAAGCCAAACCTTCGGCCCGGGCTCCCAGGGCGTTTACTATGAAAACATAGGCATTGCGCTTGTCCTGGTAAGGGTCAAGAAGGATCTTCACCACATCATCTCCAGGATTTCGGGCAAAGTCCCGAACATCATGAGCCATGGTGTTGGCTGAAATGCGGTTAGGTTCTTGGTCAAAGCAATAAATGCCTAAGTAAAGATTTTCGCGATCTTTAAGTATTTTCACCACAGTTTTTTCTGATGGCTTGAGGCCGAAGGTTGGAAACACGGTAATAAAGTTAGTTATTTCTGGTGCTTTTTCCCAGACTGGGTCATCGAGCTCGCCATCAATTTTTGGGCCTTTTTCGCAGGTGGCCACCTGAACAACTGGGATATCCTGAGCTTGAAGTTTATATGGCAAGAGTATAGATATTAAAAATAAGATAGGGAGAAGAAGCAATTCAGTTAAAAATAACCTTTTTTTATTCAACATTTCGCCACGTCATCCACCTGAGATGTGTTTTGCAATTATAAGGAATATTCTCCTGAGTTTCAATGATTTTGTGATTTTTGAAATTTTGACCAGGAGTCATCGCTTTGATAATCAAGGTGGTTGTTAGGTTAATGGCTATTTGATAAAATTAAGCCAGAAAGTCATGGATATCATAATCTATGAAGATTCCGTAAAGTATGACCCCGGGGTAAAAATGGTTTTTTGGTTGCCGGTGGTAGCTTTGGCTATCCTGGCAACTCTTTTCCTTTTAAATTATAGCGGTTATTACCTTATAGGTCGGGGATCGATAAAAGAAGCTGGCGAGGGCGGTATGGTTTTCTTGGGTATGGCCCTGTTTTTAGCTTTGCTGTTTCAGGTCATCTTTCCCAAGTCTCTGGCGGTGGCTCAGGACGGCATAGTTTTGAAATTCAAGTATTTTAAATGGAAAGTTCCTTTTGAGAAAATAACCTCCATAGAGATGGCAAAGGGAATATCTCAAATAAGAACATATAATTTGAGCCTGTCCTTTAAAGGGACAGTGGAAATTATTAAGCGAAGTGGGATGCGAATCAGAATTACTCCCGCTCATCCCTATGAGTTTCTGGCCCAAGCCAGCAGGGCTTTAGAAGAGTGGAAAAGATACCATCCTGTTACTATAGTTCCCTAAGCCAGATGTTGCGAAACCTCACCGGATGGTTGTGGTCCTGGAGCATCAGCGGAAGCCGGTCGGCGTGGGACTTGTAAGGTGGGCGGGCTTTGTGAGCCGTTGGCCCGGTCAGTTCGGCGTTGTAATGAATTAAGATGCCATTTTGAAATACTGTCATTCTGGCAGGCTCGAGCAGCTTCCCGTCGCGGTCAAACTTTGGGGCAAAGAAGATGATATCATAAGTTTGCCATTCGCCAGGCTTACGGCAAGCATTAACCAACGGAGGATACTGACCGTAAATTGCTCCGGCCATGCCGTCGGCGTAAGTCTTGTTTTCATAGGAATCGAGCACCTGAACCTCATAGAGTCCCATCAGGAAAACGCCACTATTACCACGGTCCTGTCCTGAACCCTTTGGTGGATATGGCGTGGCCCATTCGATATGAAGCTGGCAGCTACCAAAGCCCATTTTGGTTTGGATGTTGCCCGTGCCTGGGACCACTTCCATATAATCTCCCTCAACTTTCCATCGAGCCGGCTGTCCCTTGGCATCAACCCAATTGAGCAAATTTTTCCCGTCAAAAATGACAATTGCATCTGACGGCGCGGGAACGGGAGGAAGCGGTGGACCTGGAGTAACTACGGACGGCAGGGGGCGATTCGGGTCATGGATGGCCCAGGAGCCCAGGTCCTCTTTGAAGCTTTGTTTCTGCGCATATCTCGCCAATAGAATGCTTGAGCCGAAGACAAAGATTAAAAAAATAAAAATTTCGGAAAGAATAGCTATTTTCTTTTTATCCATTTTTCCTCCTTGGCTTTTTTGTTCATCTTTCTTCTTTATTTATATTTACTTATCCTCAAAATTAGCTTGGCTTTATAGGTCTTCTTTTTTTGCCGGCTTAAATTAAACATCAAAAATTCAATTTGGCTTTTGGCGCGTTTTTAATTTATCAAAGCTCCATTTATCTTAAGCCCTTTAGTGGTCAGCGATAGGAACCAATTGCCCTTTTCTTTTTAGGCCCAGTCTCTAAGCTTTGCTGTCTTTTTTGTCAGCTTGAATTTAATTTTTAACTTTTGATTTGGGCTGCTTAACCAAGATCGGTGCTTTAAAGTTCCCAGCCTTGGCGATACTCAGTATGCAAATATTGATTGGCTTCAGCAATATTTGTGAAGCGGAAGTTTTCGCTGTCCCATTCGAGAGCCACGTTATCGTCTTTAAAACGCAAGGCGACATTGCCGAGCAGCATCATTTCAGTTAATGGGCCCGAGTAGGAAAAATCAGTAGTTGATTTTTTACCTTCTTTAATGGCGGCAATCCATTCTTCAGCGATACCAGGTGAGCGGGGAATAGTTTTTTCCGGGCGTTTGTAATCACGCATCAGTTCATCGGGCAAGAGCCGTGGATTTTCTCCGTAAGTGCTGCAAACAAGCATTCCCTTGTCGCCGATAAACAGGCAACCGCCGCCTTCATCACCCAGGCGGGCAATTCCTTCGGGCGAGCAGGCATCAGGCCGCCATCGTACCAGGTTAGCTTGACTGGGGGCATTCCTTCCCGCTCCGGAAATTCATAGGTGACGATTTCGGCCAGAGGATATGAATCCTTGGTGTATTTAGTGGAGCTGGCCTGGACTCTTTTTGGTGCGCCAAGCTTTAAAGCCCAGAAGGGCTGGTCAATCAGGTGAGCTCCCATATCGCCCAAAGCGCCGGTGCCAAAATCCCACCATCCGCGCCAGACGAACGGACAATAGGCTGGGTGGTAAGGTCGCCACTGGGCTGGCC
>PNJE01000080.1 GCA_002877915.1 Candidatus Aminicenantota bacterium | reverse complement strand
GTTACAAAAAGCGACCCGGTATTCTTTCAAGAAATTATAAAATTCTGGTAGGTCCCAGGAAGAATGGCGCACTTCAAGCGCTAAGGGAAATTCGCCGAAAAGCGAAAAAAGTTTTTCTAAGTGTTCTTGGTTTTCAGCGGTGTTGGCGAAAGACCAAGGAAACTGGATTAAAATAGCCGCCAATCGTTGTTTGGCCGCCAGCGGAGCTATTCCTCTTTTAAAATCATCTACGTCCTTTTGAGAAAAATCCTGGCGCTGGTGGGTAAAGACCTGGAGCAATTTCACGGTGAACAGGAATTCGGCATAGGCCTGGACCCGCCGAAGCCAGGAGTAAGCCATAGCTGGGGAAGCCGGGCGGTAAAAGGTGGAGTTTATTTCTACTAAGTCAATAAAATGAGCCAAATATTCTAAAGGATGAAACCCGCGCCCCTTGATTGGCGGGTAGACGATGCCTTCCCAGTCTTCATAGCTCCAGCCGGCTGTGCCCACGTAGTATTTTTTCATTTAAACTCATTTTATTCTGTTTTTGGGGCTGGTTCAATCTCAGAAAGCCGCAGCCAAAATCCACGGCTTCAATGCAAATTTTCATTTTTTCTATGTTATAATCAAACCATGCTGGACCTTAAGTACATTCAGGAAAATTTTGAGGAAGTAAAAAAAAGGCTCATAAGCCGCGGCCAGCCTCAAGTAGTGGCTGACCTGGAAGAAGTTCATCGCTTAGCCGACCGGATGAAAAGATTGGGGCAAGAGGTGCAGGCTCTGCGGGAAAAGCGAAACCGGATTTCAGAAGAAGTAAAAAAACTCAAGCCGAAGGGTCAGGATGTTTCAGCCCTGATAGAAGAATCAAGAAAGGTGGGTGAGGAAATCTCCGGTCACGAGAAAGAGTTAAGGGAAATTGAAGAGAGGCTGAATTCATTGCTTCTACGCCTTCCGAACTTACCGCACGAATCGGTGCCGGTTGGAAGCAGTGCGGAAGAAAATGTGGTGGTCAGGGTAGTGGGGGAGCCTCCGGTTTTTGATTTTGAGCCTTTACCTCATTGGGACATAGGTAAAAACCTGGGGATTCTGGATTTTGAGCGGGCGGCTAAGATAACCGGCTCACGTTTTGCGCTGTATTTTGGCCTTGGGGCCAGGCTGGAAAGGGCGCTGATTAATTTCATGCTCGACCTTCACACGAAAGAAAAGGGCTTTAAAGAAGTGCTGCCCCCGTTCATCGCTAACGAAGCCAGCCTGACCGGAACTGGAAATCTGCCCAAGTTTGCCGAAGATTTGTTCAAGCTTGAAGGATACGACTGGTACCTCATTCCGACGGCTGAAGTGCCTCTGACCAATATTTACCGCCAAGAAATCATTGATGGTGCCACTTTGCCGCAACGTTTTGTCGCCTACACGCCGTGCTTTCGCAGCGAGGCTGGCTCTTATGGCAAAGACATCCGCGGGCTCATCCGGCAGCATCAGTTCAACAAAGTGGAAATGATGATTTTTTCCTTGCCGGAAAAATCGCTCGAGGAACTGGAGTTTATGACCTCGTGCGCCGAAGAAGTGCTCAAACGCCTGGGCCTGGCCTACCGGGTAGTGGCTTTGTGCACCGGTGATATGGGGTTTGCCAGCGGCAAGACCTTCGACCTGGAAGTTTGGATGCCATCCAGAAACGGTTACCTGGAAATTTCTTCCTGCTCAGATTGCTTTGATTTTCAAGCTCGTCGGGCGCAGATTCGGTTCAAAAGAGAAGCAAAAACTAAGCCAGAATTTGTCCATACTCTAAATGGCTCTGGTTTAGCTGTTGGACGGACGGTCAGCGCCATCCTGGAAAATTACCAGCAAAAAGACGGCTCGGTAATCATTCCTGAAGCCTTGCGCCCTTACCTTGACGGCCTGGAAGCTATCTGCCCCTAAAACATTAGAATTAACCTATGCCTAACATATGAATAAATGTTCATATATCAATCGCCGGAAGGAGAAATTTTCTCCTGAATTGTTGAGATATTTTTAGTTCTAACCAGAGCATCTTAGAATGAGCCTTCTAATTTATTATTTTATTGATGGCCAGGACAAACAATTTTTTAATTCTATGGTATTTTCCAAAATAATTTTTGGGGAAGTGGCTTTAATCTGGGCTAATTTAAAATTCTAATTAAAATTCTAATATTTCCGTCGAATCAGTCAAAGCACTTGTCAGGCTGGATGTCTCAGGTTAAAATATCAACTCACCGGAGGGATGGCCGAGTGGTTGAAGGCGGCGGTCTTGAAAACCGCTTTCCGGTCTCCCGGAACGGGGGTTCGAATCCCTCTCCCTCCGCCATTTATTTTTTTATATTTGGATCCATTTATTTTGAAGCCTAAATTTATCAGGCAGGATTTTAAATTACCAAGGCCAAATGACCTTAACTTAAAAAAATTGGCTTTTGTACGCTAAAAGGTTTTTTAGATCGGAAGAGCGTTTTCCCAGAGAAAAAAATGTTAAAATAACGCTGCTTTCAGGCGCGGAGAGGTGCTGGAGTGGTCGATCAGGGTCGCCTGCTAAGCGATTGTACCAGTTAAAGCTGGTACCGCGGGTTCGAATCCCGCCCTCTCCGCCACTGCTTATCTCGCCTTTAGAAGAAACTATTAACTCAAGAGTCATTTTCGTCGGTGCTGGTTGTTTTTATAATGGACAGGGGTGTAATCTGAGGTTAATTGGTTGATTAACCAAGTATTTAACTAAAGGAATTTCGATAAGATATACAAGAGATGATTCAGGTCATTTTACCTAACCTTAGCCAGTAAACTAACGTTTGCTCTTGGGGAGATTTTTTCATCTTTCGAGCAAATCCCGGAAGAAACAAAATATTAAAAGCGTAAAGTCAAACAACTGCTTGTTTTTGATAGTTAATTTCTAAAATTATCCCGCCTTATTAGAATAAAAAGTTTTATTTATTTTTTTGTTTGACAGCTAAGATGGGCATTTTATAAATTGATTCTAAGTGATCAAAAAAGGAGTAGCCCATGGCCATTTCTATAATAAATAAATTTAGGCAAAAAGGCTTAAAGGTTTTTTTATTTTGTCTGCTCGTTTTTTCCCTGATGATAGCTTTTTCTTCCTGTCGGCAGGCAAAAGTTACTCCAGATACACTCCATGCTACCTGGGCGCTTTTCCAGAATCCGCCAGCAGAATATCGTCCGGCTCCCCTCTGGGTCTGGAACGATCTAATGAAAGTCGAAACTATTCAACAACAAATGGCGGATCTTAAAGATAAAGGCTTCGGCGGGGTATTTGTTCATCCGAGACCCGGGCTGATTACTCCTTACCTTTCCGAAGAATGGCTCTCCCTTTTTAAAGAAGCAGTGAATACCGGCCAGAAGCTTGGACTTAAAGTCTGGATTTATGATGAAAATTCCTATCCTTCCGGATTTGCTGGTGGGCTGGTGCCAGCAGCTCTGCCGGAAGCAGCTCGCTCCGGGCTCAAAGCCACCAAACAAAAATTACCTGAGATAAAAAATATCGAAAACTTAGTTTGCCTTCTTCAGGAAACGGCCTCAGGATTTGTTGATATAACTGATCGGGTAAGAGCTGGTGAGAAAGGCTGGCCGGAAGGAAATTATTGGCTATTTGAGGTTGTCAAGGATAAGCCCTCTCCTTGGTATGGTGGTTTTACCTATGTTGATTTGATGCGCCCTAAAGTAACCGAAGCCTTCCTTCACCTGACTCATGACGCCTATAAGAGAGTTTGCGGTGAAGAATTTGGGCAAACGGTTCCGGGTTCCTTTGAAGATGAAGCTGAAATAGGGCCGGCTGACGGCGATTGGGCAGTAAACTACACCCCGGCCATATTTTCGGAATTTAAAGATCGCCGCGGCTATGACCTAACAACTGAGCTTCCTTCCCTATTGACTGAAAAAGGAGATTTCCGGCGAATAAGGCATGATTTTTATTTAACTTGCCTGGAACTTTTTATTGAAAACTGGTCAAAACCCTATAGCGATTATTGTTCTAAAAACAAACTGATATTCACCGGACATTATTGGGAACATGACTGGCCGATACCCCGGAACAACCCCGATAGTATTGCTTTGAATGCTTATGCCCATCAGCCAGGCATAGATATTTTGATGAACCGCTGGGATGATGGGCCCCATGCTCAGTTTGGGAATTCGCGGGCAGTTCGAGAATTGCGCAGTTTGGCCAACCAGCTCGGTCGAAAAAGGACTCTTTCAGAAACTTATGGGGCCAGTGGCTGGGACCTGATATTTTTTGATCAGAAAAGAATTGGCGATTGGGAATTTGCTCTCGGGATTAACTTTCTAAACCAGCACCTTTCTTATGTGACCATTGCCGGTGCCAGAAAAAGAGATCACCCGTTATCATTCTCTTATCACGAGCCCTGGTGGCCCCATTATCGCCTGATGAATGATTATTTTGGACGCTTAGCGGTAGTCTTAAGCCGAGGAGAACAGCTGAACAGAATTCTGGTTATTGAACCCACTACTTCGGCCTGGATGTATTATTCGCCGGTCGAGAATAATAACCGGTTTGATAAAATTGCCCAGGATTTCCAGGATTTTATCCGTCGTCTGGAACAGCTTCAGGTAGAATATGATATTGGCAGCGAATGGGTAATAAAAAATTTTGGTCGAACAGAAGGAAAGAAATTTCGGGTGGGAGAGAGGGCTTATGATCTGGTCATTCTGCCGCCGGGGACTGAAAATTTAGAGCCCTGGACCGCCGCTTATCTACGGGATTACCTGAAAAATGGGGGAAAAGTTATCAGCTGGGCTGAAAACCAGATTTTTATTGGCGGGCAGCCCTCATCGCTAAATGAAGAAATGAAAACTTATGGGCGATTTAAAGATTTGAATGGTCATCCTTTGAAGGCAGAAGATATTTTTAAGGTTATAAAGCCGGACCTGGAATTTAAAAATCTATCGGGCGAGGAAAAACTTTTTCATCACCGGCGATGGTACCGAGACGGACAGCTTCTATTCTTAGCCAATGTCAGTTCAGAAAAAACTGCTTCTGGTGAGATTGAAATTAAAGGCAGAGCGGCAGAAAAATGGTCTGCCTTTGAGGGAAGTTTTTCTCTTTATCCGACTGTGAGGAAGGGACGGCGGCTAAAATTAAATTTCAGCCTGAAACCTGGAGAAAGCTTGATTCTGGCAATCTATAACGACAATTCTAAAAGGAACTCGGTTGAAAAGACTCGGGCCCAAGACAAGTTGAGCTCGAATTCCAGAGAAGAGACTATCAATTTGGAGCCGCTTTTAATTGACCGGCTTGATCCCAATATCCTGACCATAGATTATGGTGACCTGACTCTTGGTCAGCGGACGGAGAGGAATCTTTATTTTTATCAAGCTCAGAAAAAAGCTTTTAATTTCCATGGCTTCGATCGGAATCCCTGGGATTCAGGTGTCCAGTATCAGGATAATATAATTTCCAGAAATAAATTTGCCTTAGGGACCGGTTTCAAAGCTGATTATCATTTTATTCTGGCTCCAGGAATTGACCTGAAATCGCTTCAGCTGGTAGTCGAGAGACCAGAGATTTTTAAGGTTCAGGTTAATGGCCGAGCTCTGAACCCGATTCCTGGTTCCTGGTGGCTCGACCGGGCGTTCGGCGTTTTTCCTTTAGAAAAGGTAGCCAGAATTGGATTTAATACCATCACCCTGACAGTCACCCCTTTTAATTTGCTGGCTGAATTAGAACCAGTTTACCTCCTGGGAGATTTTTCTGTTGAACCAGCCAGCCGCGGCTTTACTTTAAACCCACCGTTGAAATTAAAACTCGGCTCCTGGAAAAATCAGGGCCTGCCTTTTTATGGGCATCGAGTTGGGTACTCTTCAACCATTGAAGTCCAGGAAAATGAATCAAAACAGTCTGACTTTCTTCTTCAAGCGCCAAGCTGGTCGGGAGCCCTGGCTGTAATTCAAGTAAATGGGCAAGAGGCTGGTTATTTGTTAAGTCCTGCTGATTGGGCCTTAATCACTGATAAGCTCAAGCCAGGGAAGAACGAAATCAGCCTGGTTATTTACGGAACGCTGAAAAATACCCTGGGACCACACCATCTGAATCCTCCGGCGGGAATGGCCTGGCCTGGTTCTTTCCAGCGGACTCCGGAGGGTGGACAACCGCCTGGAACAGAGTATAATTTTCTGGATTACGGATTATTTGACCATCTGATTATAAAAAAAATTCAAAAAAGTAAATAAGTCCTGATGAGGAAAATCCCCTTTAATAGTGAAATTTGTTTAAAACAACAGAATCAAGGCGCCTATGCTTTAGGCTTGACTAACCTGGAGACAGTCGACCGAAGATTAGAAATTAATCTGACCAGCGACCCGGTGTTGGCTTCAAAAAATTTTTTCATCAGCTAATTGATTCTGGGAGTTTCTAACGATGATGAAATTAACCAAGCTGATTTTAAGAGCGGTATTTGTTCCCTGGAAGAATTCTGAGTTTCTTCAGAAAGAACTCACTTCCGGACTTTGGACCAGGTCTTTACTCGGACTATTATTTTTCGGACTGGCTTTTTCCTTGACTTCAATAATTCAGGCCGCTACTGGCAATTTTCCGGGGGTTCCGATAATTCTGCCTCTCGGGCTGGAGAATTATTTCGTCTGGCAAGCCATCCTAATTATTCCCTGGTTAATAGTGAGCTGGCTCTTGGTCAGTTTTCTGGCCAAATCTGAGCTGCTGGCCGTAGGAGCCAGGAAGGTCAGCTTTCGTCAGTTGTCAGCCTCTCTGGCGCTATCTTTTTATCCTTTTCTTTTCTGGCTGTGGCTTCCTCATCTGCTAACGGCAGTTTTTTATCTTCTGGGAATGTCTCAAAAAGAATGGGTGGACCTTTTGTCTGAGCCGGGCTGGTTTCAAACCCTCTATCTGGCTTTTCTTATTCTGGCGATATCAACCGGTTTGTTAGCCACAACAATAACAATAGCTGGTAGAAAGTGGGTCAAAAGAGGCCTTAGCTGGTTGACGGCCATTTTGGCTTTTGTATTATGGTCCTTTTTAATTTTTATCTTGCTTCGTTAAAGGAGGACAGGTGTCATTAATTATCCGAAGATTCACTATGGCCGATTATATCCGGGTAATCGAGCTCTGGACCGAAGCTAACCTTCCCCTTAAGCCAGAGGGCCGCGATAGTCGGGAAGAAATTGAAAAGCAAATTAAGCTGCCCCAGGTAATATTTTTAGTGGCAGAAAATGTTGGTCAGGTAATTGGCACAGTTCTAGCAACTCACGATGGCCGAAAGGGCTGGATAAATCGCTTGGCTGTCGCTCGGGAGTATCGTCATCAGGGCCTGGGTCAAAGATTGGTGAGAGAAGCAGAAAAAGAGCTGGAAAAATGCGGGATTATGATGTGGGCGGCTTTAATTGAAGAAGATAATCAGCCGTCGATCAACTTGTTTGAAAAATTAGGCTACGAATATCATCCAGAAATTAAATACTTCACCCGGAAAAAATTTCCGGGAGTCTAAAGCTTAGCCAGTTTTTAAGATTACCGGATTTATCGGAATATGATAAAATAATTGTGGCTATTTATAATTTCTGGAGGAAAATTATGGAACCGATTAAATTGTGGGAAGGAATATACTGGGTTGGGGCAGAAGATTGGGATAGGCGTTTATTTGATTCTCTTATTCCGCTTCCCGACGGTACCAGTTACAATGCCTATTTAGTCCAGGGACAAAAGTATACTGCCCTGATTGACACGGTCGACCCGACGAAAAAGAATTTTCTGGAGGAACATTTAAAAAAATTTCCGCGGATTGATTTTTTAATTGCTAACCATCTCGAACAAGACCATTCTGGTCTCATTCCATTCGTCCTCGAAAAATATCCGGAGGCTCAACTGTTAATTACTCCGCCGGCCAGGGATTTAGTCATCAGTCATCTTCATGTAGCTGAAAATCGGCTGAGGACGGTAGCCGATGGAGAGAAGCTGGACCTGGGCGGACGAACTATTCGCTTTATTCATTTTCCATGGGTGCATTGGCCAGAGACCATGCTCAGTTTCCTCGAAGAGGACCAAATCCTATTTAGCTGCGATTTATTCGGCTCTCACCTGGCGTCTTCCGACCTATTTTTGCAGGATGAAGCTCTGGCCTACGAGCCAGCTAAGCGCTATTTTGCTGAAATAATGATGCCCTTTCGGAAAATAATCCAGAAAAATTTAAACCGGATAGAAAGCCTTAAAATCAAATATATTGCTCCCAGTCATGGGCCAATTTATTCCCGGCCAGAATTTATTATTAATGCCTATAAGGAGTGGATAGCCGACCGGCCTCGCAACCAGGTAGTGATCGCTCATATCAGCATGCACGGCTCGACTGCAAAAATGGTAGATTATCTAATCCAATCACTAACTTTAAGACAGATCAAGGTGGTGCCTTTTAACCTGGCGGTAACTGATATCGGTCGTCTGGCGATGAGTTTGGTGGAGGCGGCCACGGTGGTGCTGGCTTCACCTACGGTTCTGACCGGTCTTCATCCGGCGGCAGCCGAAGCCGCCTTTCTGCTTAATGCTCTGAGGCCCAAGGTGCTCTTTGTGGCTTTTATGGGTTCTTATGGCTGGAAGTCAAGGGCTATCGATCAGCTCAAGTCGATGCTT
>PNJE01000172.1 GCA_002877915.1 Candidatus Aminicenantota bacterium | reverse complement strand
GCTTGTAGGCAGCCCAGCCGTGAGAAGCTTCATGAATGGTAATAGAAAACAGTAAAACAACTAAGCTTACTATGGTAATAATCATTTTATTTTTATTTCTTTTTCTTAAATTTATACCATAAGAACAGGCTAAAAGTCTATGGTTTAAAATTGGATTCACTTACCAATGGGCTTAATAACCGGTTTTCTGCGGATTAATATCACTCTGGCAAGACTTTTGTGGGGAAACGATTTTCACCAATAAATCCGGAAAAGAAATCGTCTGATGAGCAGGTTTCGTCGCCTCTTTATTTTTTGCCACCACTTTTGGGTCTCAATAAATAGGCTAAAAAAAGAGAACCCTGAACTTAATCTCAGGGTTCCTTTTTTGGTATCAAAAAATTGGCTAAGATTTAATAAAAACGCTTATTTACTGTTGAGGATCTTTTCTACTTCTTCCTTGTCGACATCCAGTATATATTTGATCCCACTTATTCTGGCTGCATCCTGCGTCAGAGCGGCTATATCATCCCTGGAAATATAGCTGAGGGCAAATTTCCTGGCACCAGCCATCAACTGCCGTAATCCCTGATTAAGACGTTTGAAATAAGTGTAAAGACCGATGGCTCCAGGAGGAAGCTCATTAAATCTTTCTCCAAATCTTCTCTTAAGTTCTGGAGCGGTGATGAAAATTTCTTCAACTGAATTACCAAATCTTTCGACATAGACCGGAATCTGCCCGTCTCTAATTCGGCTGCCAATGGTTTTGCCCACCATAGCTGAAGCCAGTGGTGACCTGGCCATGCCCACCGCTTTGACATAGGGTGCGCCCAGGGCCAGGACTTTAAAAATCTGATCTTCAAAAGTAATTCCGCCACCAAAAACGATATCAGGTAGATATTCGCCTTTCTTAGCCAGGTGGTCAGCATACTGGTAGGTGAGCGACCATATTTCTACTCCCGGTATTCCCCATTCATTCATCATCCTCCAAGGACTCATGCCGGTACCGCCACCAGCGGCATCCACCGTCAGCAGGTCAATTTTGGCTTTAGAAGCATATTTAACTGCTCTGGCCAAGTCAGCCGGCCGGTAGGCTCCGGTTTTCAAGAAAATATATTTGGCTCCAATTTTTCTCAGCTCTTCCACGCGTTTCATAAAGCTTTCTTCTTCTACCATCCCTAAACGGCTGTGTCGTTCAAATTCTTTGAAACTTCCCTTTTCAAAAGCGGCGATATTGGCTGGATCTTCTGGGTCAGGTAAAACAATGTAACCTCTTTTTTTGAGTTCCTGGGCCTTCTTTAAAGATTTGATTTTGACTTCTCCGCCAATGTCTTTGGCTCCCTGTCCCCATTTTAACTCTACTGCCTGAACGCCAAGCTTTTCGATGGCATATTCCTGGACACCCAAGCGGGTATCTTCGACATTGGCCTGAACGACAACCGTTCCATACCCATCAAACCATTCCTGGAATGTTCTGACTCTCATTTCCATGTCAGGCGAACGGACTACCCGGCCATTTCTTATTTCAGCTTCTTCATCCATGCCACAGACATTTTCACCAACTGTCAGAATAGTGCCAGAAATAGCTGCCCCGACGGCCAACCCGGCCCAGTTTTGCTTGGCCACGTTAGTTGAGCCCATGCCAGAGATAATAAACGGCACCCGCAACTTTATTCCTTTGTCCCGGCCGACCGCAGTTTCAATAGAAACTTTCTCAAAGGTAGCCTTGTCACTGTCTGCTTCCACGCCCCAGGCTCCGGCCGCTGTTCCCATGATATTAAAGTGGGAAAGGTCCACCGGATAATCCTTTTCAGCTGCGGCCGTAATCAACCCGAAGGGCTGAGGATAAAGGACTTCTGTTCCCCGATAGGCTGACTTTCCAATTTCACACATCCCGATACAGCCATCCACGCAGGTGACACACATGCCGCTGAATGGACTGATAGAACCTTCGGTCCTATTCTTAGTTAAAGTAGCTGCACTCCGATTGATTTTTGTAAAGGTCATAATTTACCTCCTTTGTTGCCTTAAATTAAATAAATTTAGATTTAATGGGTTTTTATTTGATGACATTATTTTTTCTCCCGGACGCAGGTACCACAGCGACCGGCGTCATACATCCAGCACTGGAGTTCATCGTAATAATCCAGGCAGGTCGGGTCCATAGTCAAGCAAGCATTGCAAACCGGGCTTTCCTCCAGCGGTCCCTGACAGCGCAGCTGGCAGGCTGGACAGATATACAGGCAGCCGCCACACAAGCGGCATTCTTCCGAACGAATATCAAAGGGCGTAGAAATCTTTCTTTGGTAGCCCCGATTTTGGAAGCCAATAGCTTTGCCGTCCATTTGCTCAGCGCACATCCGGACACATAGCCCGCAAAGAATGCATTCTTCATTGCGAATTTTAAACCTCATCTTGGTTACACCAAACTTTGAAGCCAGATCCTGAATGGTCTTGGAGTAGGGAGCAACCGAGAGCATCAGTTCAATCATCATCCGCCTGGCTTCCACGACTCTCTTGGTGTCGGTATGAATCACCAATCCTTCCTCGGCTGGATAAGTGCAGGAAGAAACAAGTTTGGCCTTTGGTCCTTCTCCGATTTCCACTAAGCATAGACGACAGGCTCCATACGGAGTCAGTCCTTCGTGGTGACAGAGGGTCGGAATCTCCAGGCCGTAAAATTTAGCCGTATCCAGGACAGTCCAGCCCTCTTCAGCTTTAACTTCCATTCCGTTCATTTTCATGGTAATCATGGCGTCACCTCTTTCTCGATGATGATGGCCTCTTCCCTTTGAGCTTCGATGGCCTCAAAATGGCAGGCTTCCAAGCAGGAACCGCACTTTATGCATTTGTCATAAAGAATCGTGTGGGGTTGGCTCCTGGTGCCCAAAATAGCTTGAGTTGGACAGGCCCGCTTGCAAGCTTCGCAGCCGGTGCACTTTCCCGGTATCACTACATATCTTATTAAACTCTTGCAGACACCGGCCGGACATCTTTTTTCATAAATATGAGCTTCAAATTCATCGCGGAAATAGCGAAGGGTAGAAAGAACAGGGTTAGCGGCGGTTTGCCCCAGGCCACACATTGAGGCTTCCTTGGTGGCGATGGCCAGTTCTTCCAAAAGTTCTATATCTCCTGGCTTGCCTTTCCCCTCAGAAATATCTTTAACAATTTCCCACATCCGCTGGGTGCCTTCCCGACAGGAAATGCATTTTCCACACGATTCATCGCGCAAAAAATTAAGAAAATACATAACCACGTCCACCATGCAGGTCTTTTCGTCCATGACAATCATTCCACCTGAACCCATGATGGAGCCGGCCGAGGTCAAAGATTCGTAATCTATGGGAAGGTCGAGCATAGAAGCAGGCAAGCAGCCACCGGAGGGACCTCCGGTCTGGACCGCTTTAAAAGCCTTATCGTCAGGAATACCACCACCAATGTCATATATGATTTCTCTGAGAGTGATTCCCATTGGGACCTCTACCAGGCCGGTATTTTTTATTTTCCCGACCAGAGAAAATATTTTGGTCCCTTTGCTTCCAGCTGTTCCAATATTGGCAAACCAATCAGCCCCATATCTAATAATCAGCGGGATATTAGCCCAGGTTTCAACGTTGTTAATACAAGTGGGCTTCCCCCAGAGGCCTTTCTGAGCCGGGAAAGGAGGCCTCTGTCGTGGTTCTCCTACCCGGCCTTCGATAGAAGCCATGAGAGCGGTTTCTTCACCGCAGACAAAAGCACCGGCTCCTTTAGTTAAATGGAGATCGAAGTTAAAACCACTTTTCAGAATATTTTTACCCAGCAGACCAGCTTTATAGAGTTGATCAATAGCGAAGGTCAAGTGTCGAACAGCCAGGGGATATTCATCCCGAACATAAAGATAGCCTTCTCGGGCTCCAATCGCCAGAGCTCCGATCATCATTCCTTCAATTACTCGATAGGGATTTCCTTCCAGGACACTTCGGTCCATATAAGCCCCGGGGTCTCCTTCATCACCATTACAGATAATATATTTTACTTCCCCAGGAGAACGTCGGGTTGCTTCCCATTTAAGGCCAGTTGGGAAACCAGCTCCGCCCCGGCCCCGAAGCCCAGATTTTTTAACTGTTTGAATAATATCTTCAGGTTTGAGCTCAACCAGCGCCCGCAGAAAGGAGCGAAAACCCCCGATAGCCAAATAATTTTCAAGGCTGGTAGGGTCGACTTGAACATTGTCGCCCAGGACATTTCTCATTTGCTTTTTATAAAAAGGAATATCTTGTTCCTTAACTGCTCTTTGCTTGGTCTGGGGATCCTTATAAAGGAGCTTCTCTATTATTTTTCCTCCAAGAATAGTCTCTTTGACGATAGTCTTGGCATCAACTGGAGTCAGTTTCTGATAAAAAATCCCGTCGGGGTAAATAATGACATTGGGTTCAGCCTCGCAAAAGCCATGGCAGCCAGTAATTCTGAGGAGAACATTATCTTTGAGACCTTCAGTCCGGATAGCTCGCTTAAACGCTTCAATAACTTTTAATGAACCCCGGGCTTGACCGCAAGTGCCAGAGGAAACAACGATGACTTTTCTCTTTTCCTGTTTTCTTTCTAATTCTTTTTCCTCAATAATTTTTTTAAGTTCCTCAATTGTTTTGATTTTTTTCATTCTTTTCATGGCTGGTCTCACTTCCGATATTTTTCCAGAATGGTTGGTACTTTCCGAATGGTGGTGTGGGCATAATAATTACCATCAACTACTACTACCGGGCCAATGGCACAACAGCCCAGGCAGGCAACACTCTCGAGGGACCATTCACCATCTTCGGAAGTTTCTCCCTTTTTGATCTGGAGCTGGCGTTCGAACTCTTCTAAGATTTTTGGTCCTCCCCGAACATGGCAGGCAGTCCCTAAGCAGACTGTGGCTACGTGCTTTCCCCTGGGCTTCAGGCTGAACGCCCGATAAAAGGTGGCTACTGAAATGATATCTATCAGCGGAATTTTTAGCAGCTGGGAAACTTTTTTCAAGGCTTCGGCCGGCAGGTAATGATAAACCGCCTGGATGTCCTGGAGGATGGCAATGAGCTTGCTCTTATTGCCTCCATACCGGTCAACGATTTCCTGGACTGAGTCCAGATTGATGGTTTGATTGGCAATCAAGGCAGGCCTCCCTTTTTATAAATTTGAAATTATTAAAGCCCCTCTGGTTAATAGTGGTAAAAAGAAACTTTTTAGATAAACCGCCCCCCCTTAAATTGGCGACTAAACCAGCCCTTCTTAATAAATAAAAACGCCGAAATGAAAAATAAACTAAAATGTATAACTCCTTCTTGTATATAAGAATCTATGAATTCATCAAGATTTCTTATATAAAATCAGAAAATTATTTGTCAAGTAGAATCTTTTACGACTGTTAGGGGCCAGTCCGACTTTATAAAGGAGGGAAGACTGCCGGCCATCTCCTTTTAAGATTTTTAGTATTTTAATATTGGGCTTTATAATATCGGCAAATATTTTTTAATCTCATAAGGGCTGACCTGTTTATCGTATTCATCCGGAACGTTTTTTTGATATTCTTCAATTTCCCGATGCTTATTGGCCAAAAATTTTTCAAAAAGATGATCTCCTAAGGTCTCTCTGACCAGCGAGCTTTTTTCTGTCAATTTAATGGCTTCTTGCAAATTTCGGGGAAGAACTTCAATTCCCTTCTTTCTCTGCTGGCTCGGACTAAGGTGATAAATGTTTTCTTCTACTGGGTCGGGGAGCTCGAGGCGATTTTTTATTCCATCCAGTCCGGCTGAAAGCATGGTAGCTAATGCCAGATAAATATTACACCCAGGATCAGGCGAGCGGAGCTCAATCCTGGTAGCCTTTTCTTTTCCTGGTTGATATTCCGGCACCCGGATATAAGCCGAGCGGTTTTTCTGGCCCCAGGCGATATACACGGGAGCTTCATAACCTTCGATCAGCCGCTTATATGAATTTATCCACTGACTGAAAATAGAGGATATTTCCCGGGAATGATTGATAATGCCGGCCATATAATGGCGAGCTTCAGTCGAAAGATGGTAGGGAGCCTCCCGATCAAAGAAAATGTTATGACCTTCTTTCCAGAGAGATTGGTGAACGTGCATGCCGCTGCCATTCTGCCCATTTATAGGCTTAGGCATAAAGCTGGCATAAAGGTGGTGCATTCTGGCTACTTTTTTGGCCATGTACCTGAAAAGCATGACGATGTCAGCCATTTCTAAGGCATTCTGGTATCTAAGATCTATCTCGTGCTGGCTGTGGGCTACTTCGTGATGATCATATTCTGATTCTATGCCCATCTTTTTTAAAAGGAGCTGAATTTCTTTTCTCAATTCGCCATATCTTCCAGCAAAAAAATAGCCGCCGGAATCAGTGGGCACTGGGGTCTGGTCATCAGGGAAAATAAAAAACTCCATTTCCGGGCCGCATTTAAAATCTTCAAAGCCAAATTCCTCCCTGGCTTTTTGGAGTGTTCTTTTCAAAATCCAGCGGCTGTCGCCGGCATAATGGTTTCCATCGGGAGTATAAATATCTCCAAACATTATTGCTTCTCTCCAAGAAATGCTTTCTTCGAACCCCCGATAGACCCAGGGAAAAACCCTAAAGGTGGTGGGGTCGGGAACAATAATCAGATCGCTTTCTTCAATGCGAACGAAGCCCTCAATTGAGGAACCGTCGAATCCTTTGCCTTCAGTCAGTGCTTTTTCCAATTCTTGGGCTGGAATGGAAAAATCCATGGGCCTTCCGAGGATATCAGCGAACATTATTCTGACGAATTCAATTTTTAGCTCGGGTTGACTGACGGCTTCTAAAACTTCCGAAGCTGACTTAAAACCTGAGAGCTTCTGCCTTTCTTCTTGCATTTTATTCTCCTTTCAAGTTAAAATTAAATTTAGGGCGCATAATTGTTATTTTTATTAGCTATTATTATTAATATGTTTAGTTTAATTTTATTGTTTATTTTACATATGTCAAGATATTAGCCAAATAATATTATAATTGTTAATTTTAATGGGGAGGGATATATGGCTTCTGAAGTAGAGAGAAGAATTATCGGTTGTCTGAACCAGGATGCCCGGAAAAGCTACCGGGAAATTTCCCGGGAGACTGGCATTTCGGTGCCGGCTGTTATCCAGACCATAAAGAAGCTGGAGAAAATGGGAGTGATCAAAGGGTACGTTCCGGTACTTAACCCCGAATATTTCGGCTTCGGTTTGATCGCGGTCATCGCCCTCAGGATTTCCCAGGGTAAGTTGCTGGAAACTCAAAAAAAAATTGCTGAAGATAAAAGGGTGGTAGCGGTTTACGATGTGACTGGAGACTGGGATTCAATTCTCATTGGGTATTTTATTGACCGTGAAGATCTTAATCAGTTTATAAAGCAGGTTCTTTCCCTTAAATATATTGACCGCACAGTTACCCATTTAGTTTTAAATGTAGTTAAAAACGACCCTAAAATTCCCATATAATATTTTAAAAAAATTATTGACAGGCAGGCAATTTGTGCCATAATCAAAGCGATAGATTTATTGGTAATGATTAATTGGTAATGATTAAGATATAAGGAGGAAATGAATGACCAAAGACTTTCACTCCACCATCGGCCACCATTATATAGTTGAAGCTTCAGGCTGTGACCCGAAGATAATCGGCAGCGTAGAAAAGGTGCAACAGATATTAGTCAAGGCGGCCGAGATTGCCGGGGCTCAGGTTTGGTCTATTTCTTTTAGCAAATTTCCACCGAATGGAGTGAGTGGAGTAGTCGTAATATCTGAATCTCATATTTCTACCCACACCTGGCCAGAAATGAGATATGGGGCTCTGGATATATATACCTGTGGCAATAGTATCGATCCAGAAAAGGCGGTCATCTATGCGGTAGAAGCTTTTGGAGCGACGACTTCTCATATTACTGAAATAACCAGGGGAATTGATGAAGGGGATGCCATCTTCTATCACAGTTTCGTTACCTGGGAAGAATATCTGAAGAAAGAAAAGAAAGAAAAAATAGAAGAGGTCAAACCGCAACTCTAATTGTAAAGATAGTTTATTTTCTAAGTAAATATCCTTACCATTTCCAAACCTAATCAACTTATCTGATTTTATTTTTAGTATCTTATTTATTATTTTTCCCCTGTTAGACTTAAAATCCATGATTTCTGGCATAGATTCTGCTGTAGGTGTAATAAGTGTAAAAAGAGGGATGAAGATTGAGATTAGGATATAATATATATTATCAGGAAGGAGTAAGTTTGGGGTAAAAAAACAGTTGACTTCGGCTGTTTTAATAATCACAGAGGTAGCCCTTTTTTTAACCTGCCTGAATGCTCAAACGCAAATTCCATCTCACCTACTCCCTATCAAAAGCTCGCTGGAAAAACGGGATATTGATTCCTACCTTTCTCTTTGTGCCCCAGAAATTAAAGATGATGAAAAGGCTTCTATGAAAGCTTATTTTGATTTGATGGGGATGGAATCTATTTCCTTATTTTTTGCTGGCGAAAGTCCGGATAGCCAGGAAACCAGGAGAGCCTTTTTTCAGGTTGTTTTGGAAAACAAATATTCTGCCATGATTGAGATCTGGCAAATTTCCTACCGGCTAACTCCAGTTGGCCTCCAGATAATTAGCCGGACAGTCAGCAGCAGCCTGACTAATCTCTACCGCTTGCACTTTCCCGGCCGTGG
>PNJE01000155.1 GCA_002877915.1 Candidatus Aminicenantota bacterium | reverse complement strand
AAAGAGAGACGGAAACTGATCCAGAAAAGACGTCGGGCCGCCAGTCGGGAGGTGACAGGAGCAGGTACAGAATTGGAAGAAGCCCCTCTCAAATTAATCAGGTTGCCTTTCTTTTCAGACAAACCAATCAGCCTTCAGGAAGCTTTGCTTGAGTTGGAAGAAGGGAAAAAAGAAGTTTTCATGTTCAGAAAAGAGGGAAGTGAAAGCTGGGCCGCGGTTTTTCGTCGAAAGGATGGGCAGATTGGCCTGGTAGATCCAGAGGGATAAGGGTCAGGCCGGATGGCCGGCCTCAGGTCTAGCCATTAAAAAAGGAGCAAAGGATAGTGAGACTGTCGAACATCATCAAAGAAAAAGCCATCATCCTCAATCTGGAAGCTGGGAATAAACAGGAAGCTCTGGAAAAAATGATCAGCTTTTTAAAAAAGAATCAGCTGATCAATCATGATAAAGAAATTCTCCAAAAATTACTCCAGAGAGAATCCCTCGGCAGTACTGCTCTGGGCGAGGGAGTAGCGGTTCCTCATTGCAAGGTTAAGGGAATTAAAAATCCAATTATACTATTAGCAATTGCTCCAAATGGAATTAATTATGAAACCCCCGATGGACAGCCGGTCAAGGTTTTTTTCCTTTTGATCACTTCACCTGAAGATCCAAGCTTAAATCTCCAGATTTTGGCCTTGATTGCCCAGCTGGTCAGGAAATCTCCAGAATTAAAGGGAAAAATATTAGAGGCCCAGAACCCGGATGAGGTTCTGGAAATAATAAGAGAGCAGGAAGAAAAAATCTGATGGTTAAAAAGCCAAAACGGTCAGAGGCCGCGAGCAGGAGTAAAAGGAATCAAAGGAATAAAAAAATTAAAAAAAGAGAGAACCCTTTAGGGGTTAATTTTTCTTCTCGCCAGGCGAAAGAAAATGCTACTCAGGTAATAATCTCTGCCGGCTTGTTAAAGATTTTTGGGGTTGGAACTTTGATCTTAGGTGATAGTGGTATAGGCAAAAGTGAAAGTTCCTTGGAATTAATTTCCCGTGGACACAAGTTTATTTCAGATGATGTGGTTGAAATTTTCCGGGATAAAGATGGGCGCCTTCATGGAAGAGCTCCCCGACTCACCAGAAATTTTATGGAAATTAGGGGGCTGGGAATTATTAATATCAAAGAGATATTTGGATCCAAATCGATTCTGGATGAGACCCAAATCGATTTAGTTATCAGGCTTAAAAAGTGGAATAAGAAAATGGAAATCGACCGGCTCGGGCTGGAAGTTCCTGAGGATTATGTTCTGGCCGGAACCAGAATCCCTCAGTTGCATATTCCTGTGGCTCCCGGGCGAAATATCGCCACTTTAATTGAGGTAGCCAGCCGAGTTTTTTTATTGAGGCAGAAAGGATATTTAGCCGCTCAGGACATAACCCGCCGCTTGGATAAGAAATTGGCAGGGAAAAATGAATAACCATCAGAATAATAACTTTATCGTGGTCACTGGTCTTTCTGGTTCCGGCAAGACTGTCGTCAGCAGGTTTCTCGAGGATATGGGTTATTATTGTGTGGATAATCTGCCGGCCAAGTTAATACCGGAGCTGGTAAATCTATGGCTCCAGAGGAAGGTAGAAATCGACCGGATGGCGCTGGTGGTCGATATCCGAGAGCCCAATTTTATTAATGATTTTCCGATGATTTTGAAAAAGCTGAAGGTCAAGCCCAAGCTGATTTTTCTTGAAGCTTCCGACGAAGCTCTGGTCAAAAGGTTCAGCGAAAGTCGGCGCCCCCATCCATTAGCAAAGAAGAAATCAATTTTAGAAGGAGTCCGCTTAGAGAGGCGGAAGCTGGCCAAGATAAAGGAAATGGCCGATGAGGTCATTGATACCTCGGGCCTGAACATTTCTCAATTGAAAGAATTGGTCGGCAAAAAGATTCTGGGGGAGAAAAGACATCGCCTCCAAGTAAATGTTATCAGCTTCGGCTATAAATATGGAATTCCCTTAGATTCGGACTTGGTTTTTGATACCAGATTTTTGCCCAATCCCTTTTATGTCGATACCTTAAGAGCGCATGATGGCAAATCGAAAAAGGTCAGAGAATTTGTTTTAAATTCTGAAGAAACGGCCGAATATTTAAAAAATCTTTTTAGTTTTCTTGACAGCCAGATCCCTGGTTTCTTGAAAGAAGGGAAAAGCACGCTGACCATCTCTATCGGGTGTACCGGCGGGAAGCACCGGTCAGTGGTTATTGCCGAGGCTCTTAAAAATTACCTGAAGCGAAAAAAACTTGAAGTAAAAATTATTCATCGAGATATTTATAAATAACCTAAAATTGGTTAATATATAAAGGAATTTTGTTCTGGTGGTTTTAATGATCGGCGGCGTGATTGTTTCTCACGGCAAATTAGCAGAAGAATTGCTGAATGCCCTGACCATTATACTGGGAGAAGCGCCTAATATCGAAGCGATTTCCATTGGCTGGTATGATGATGTTGAAGAATCCAAGAAAAAAATCAGTCAGAGTATTAAGAAAGTTGACCAGAAAAACGGGGTTATTATTTTTACCGATATGTTTGGTGGAACCCCTTCGAATCTTAGTTTTAGCTTTCTGACTGAAAATAAGATAGAGATTATCACTGGAGTGAATTTGCCGATGCTGATTAAATTTGTTTCCCTGCAGCGAAATAATAATCTCAAGGATGTAGCTAAAAAAGTAGTGGAACAGGGCAAGAAAAATATTCATTTGGTCAGC
This sequence comes from Candidatus Aminicenantota bacterium, assembly GCA_002877915.1. Lineage (GTDB taxonomy): Bacteria > Acidobacteriota > Aminicenantia > Aminicenantales > Saccharicenantaceae > Saccharicenans. The sequence continues at coordinate 6,037 of PNJE01000155.1, read as the reverse complement.
GCCTTGTTGAACTCCAGGGCAAAATGATTTGTTTACCATGCTCGAAAAAAAGATAATCATAAAAAATAAGCTTGGATTACATGCTCGGGCGGCCGTCAAATTTGTCAATTTAGCTAACCGTTATAGTTCCTCTGTTAAGATTGTCAAAGATGGCAATGAAGTTGACGGCAAGAGCATTCTAGGGATATTAACTTTGGCTGCTTCTCAGGGTAGCCAGATTAAGCTCGTAGTTTCTGGTCGAGACGAAACTCAAGCTCTGAAAGCGCTTTGTGATCTAATCAACAACAAATTTGGTGAAGAAGAATAAGATGGAAGTTATCAGGCTGAGAGGAATAGGCGTATCTCCCGGGATTGCCATGGGAGAGATTTCTCTGTCGGAAAGGGTCGTCTTCACCTCCCGCCGGGAAGCCATTGAGGATGATCAGGTTGAGGAAGAATTAAAGCGCTTGCATCGGGCGATAGAGCGGACCAGAAATGAACTTAAAGAATTGAAAGATCATATTCAGGAAAGAATGGGTGAGCAACAGGCTTTTATTTTCGATGCTCACCTGATGATTCTTGATGACCCGGTCCTCATATCCAACCTGGAAAAGATGATCAAGGAAGAAAAAGTCAGGGCCGAATGGGCTATTTCCAAGGTTAATAATCATTTCACTGGGATATTTGAGTCCATTTCAGATGAATTTTTCCAACAGAGAAAAACTGATATTTCCGATGTTCTGGCCAGGGTTTACCGAAATTTGGAAAGGAAAAGGGAAAAAAGAGAAGACCCCGATAAGCCGGTAATTCTGGTCGCCCGGGAACTCTTGCCATCTGAAGCCGCTCTTTATCTCAGCCAGAAGAAAGTGCTGGGGGTAGCCCTGGATATGGGAGGCAAGACTTCACATACTGCTATTTTGGCCCGGTCACTCGGGATTCCGGCAGTAGTTGGTTTGCATGATATCAGTCTCAAGGTGAAAAATGGTGATTTTCTTATAGTGGATGGGACAGATGGGGAAGTAATTGTCAATCCCCCTTCGGCGATAAAAAGAGAATTCCAGAGTAAACGGGAAAAATATGAAGCCTATCAAAAAGAATTAAAGAAAATCGCTAAGTTAAAATCAGAAACGCTGGACGGAGTTCCTTTTACTCCCCTGGCCAATATTGAACTTCCAGAGGAAGTCTCAGCTGCTTTTTCCTATGGGGCCGAAGGTATCGGCTTGTTTCGTTCAGAGTTCATTTACCTTCAGCGCCCGACTCTGCCTTCGGAAGAAGATCATCTGGCGATCTACCAAAAGATGGCCAGGAGTACCTTTCCCAAACCAGTATATATAAGAACGATTGACATTGGTGGGGAAAAGAGCCTGCCGCAATTAAATATTGAAAAAGAGCCCAATCCTGCCCTTGGTCTCAGAGCGATTCGTTTTTCCTTGAAGAATAAAGAGCTGTTTAAAATCCAGCTGAGAGCCATTCTAAAAGCCAGCGTCAAAAAGAATGTCAGATTGCTGGTTCCTATGATTACTGAGCTGGAAGAAGTAATCGAGTTGAAACGAATTTTCGAGGAAACGAAAGAAGAGTTGCGGGCCAGCCGGGTTCCGTTTGATGAATCTTTACCTATTGGTGTGATGATAGAAGTACCGGGAGCGGCCGTCCTGATAGAAAGCATAATTCAGGAAGTAGATTTCGTCAGCATCGGGACCAATGACCTGATTCAATATTACCTGGCAGTTGATCGGGGAAATGAAGCAGTTTCTTATCTTTTCAAGCCTCATCATCCGGCCGTTTTAAGGCTTCTTGATTTGGTCATAAAAACTGTCAATCGGTATAAAAAAGAGGTTACTGTCTGTGGAGAGATGGCCGCTGATCCATTATCAACCATAATTCTTCTGGGAATGGGCTTGAGAAACTTCAGTATGAATCCAATTTTCATTCCGAGAGTAAAAAAGGCTTTGAGGGCAATTGAAGTAAAAACGGCGGAAGAAGCCGTAGCTCAGGCTCTTAAACTGAAAACAGCCACCGAAGTAGAAGAGTATATAATTGAGTCAATTCTTAAAAAGCATCCGCAGGCTTTTTTAATGAGCCAGATTGTTACCTAAAATCTGTCAGCTTCGGCCATATACATCTTCCAGCCGGACGATATCATCTTCAGCTGAGGAACCGAGCCAGAGCTCCATAACTCGAGCTGGATGAGAGCCCACGCATTTAAGGCGATGCGGGGTAGTAGCCGGAATGAAAATCTCTTCTCCAGGTTCCGGATTCCAGGTTTTATCACCCAAATCTATTTCCAGGCCTTTATCCAGGATTACCCAATATTCGCTGCGGTGATTGTGATATTGAAGAGAAAGAATTCCTCCGGGGTTAAGAGTGATAATCTTCAAGCTTGAAGCTAATTGCTGGGGATAACGGCGGAATTTTCCCCACGGCCGCACTTCCTCGTAAATTAGCTTTTTAAAATCTTCAGCTTCTTTTATTGTGTTCATGGCTTTACCTGGCTGGTTAAAAAATTAGGCCACCTGGTCAGAAAGGAACGTCCTCATCATCGTCCTTAGGAGGAGTTTCCTCTGGAAATTCCTCTGCGGCTGGCTCAGAGATTTCTGGAAATTCTTCGCCCGAAGGGCCAGGCTCTGGCTGGACTTCGCCCTGAGGCACTGATTTTTTCCCGAGAGGAACGATGTTTACCGCTTCGACCTCGGTGGTATTCCGGCGATTTCCATCGCGGTCTTCCCAAGACCTCCAGCGAAGTCGGCCTTCGATTAGGATCTGGCGCCCTGGTTCAAGAAATTTTTCGCAGAACTCAGCCAGTTTTCCCCAGGCGATTATTCGGTGATATTCGGTTCGGTCATTAGTTTTTTTGGTGTCCGGATAAAAAACTTGCTCGTTGGTTGCCACCTGAAACCTGGCTACTGCCCGGCCTGAATCAGGCAGATAACGGATTTCAGGTTTTTTTACTAAATGCCCAATCAAGATGACTTTATTTAAGCTGTTTCTATCTCTCATTTTCCCACCAATTCATTAATTTTTTGTTGAGCCAGCCGGGCTTCTTCCGAAGATGGGTATTTGCTGATCAGAAGTCTCAAGGTGGCCAGGGCCTCATCTTTTTTGCTTAGCTGGGCCTGGCTCATACCTTTCTTGAGATAAGCGGCCGGGACCTTGTCACCGGCTGGGTAACTTAACAATAGATCGTTAAAAGCTTCTATCGCTTCTTCGTACTTGCCCTGGCTATAGTAGCATTCTCCGATCCAGTAAAGAGCATTATCGGCCAGAGGGCTGGTTGCATATTGCTGAAGGAAGAGTCGGAAGCCATCAATCGCTAAGTCGTAATTCCCCTTGAGATAATCACCGTAAGCATCGTTGTACATTTCCTGGGCCGGAATTGTTATGACGGCTGACTTTTGTTGAGCCTCAGCTGGCTGTTCCTTTTTCCCGGACGGAGTTTTCCCTCCCTTGGCCGGAGCTTTTTCCTGGGGCTTAATCTGGCTGGCGATATTCTGCAGCGTCTGTAAAATATCCTGAAGGGTGGCCGTCTGAAGCTGAATTTCCTCCAGCTTGCTGTTTAGCTGTTGGTATTGAAGTGGGAGCGTTTTTAGCTGATCTTTTAAATCGCTTTGATCAGACTGGCTACGCCTTACTAATTCGCCAATCAATTTTACCTGATCTTTTAAATCCTGTAGGTCGGCTGAATTTTTTTTAACAATCGAGGACAGCTCTTGAAGTTGTACCTTCATAGCCTGGATATCTTGGTACATAAGCTCATAGGCTTTTTTACTCTGGTCGCCATCGGCTGAAAGGAAGGCCAGGCAGAAAAATAGTAAAAGAGATAGAGCCAATAAAAGCTTTTTCCCGGTCAACAATTTATTTCTCGATTATTAAAAATTGAGCTCTCCGGTTTTTAGCCCAGGCGGCTTCATCATGGCCTGGATCGAGCGGCTGGCTCTTGCCATATGAAATTATTTTCATTCTTTCAGCAGGGATGCCGAGGCTAACTAAGTATTCCATCGTGGCTTTGGCTCTTCTTTCGCCCAGGGCCAGGTTATATTCCTCGGTACCTCTTTCATCGCAATGCCCTTCAATCAGGATTTTAACTGTCGGGTGAGCTTTCAACCACTGGGCGTTAGTCTCCAGGACAGGAACAGCATCTGGTCTGATATTGTATTTGTCATAGTCAAAGAAAATCATGGCTAAGGGTTTTTCTTGGTTTATTTCTTCCAGGGTCTTTTTCTGAAAGATTTCTTCCTCGGTTAAAACCGGCTCTTTAACTACTGGAGCTTCTACTTTTTCCACCTTCGGCTGTTCCTGAGCTTGAGGTGGTGGGGGTGGTGGGACTTCCTTAACCTTTTTCTTGCAGGAAGCGATAAAAGTCAGGGCCAGAAGTAAAGATAAAGAGAAAACCAAGAATTTTTTCATAATTCCTCCTTTTTCATCGGTCACCGCGCTGGGCTATAATCAATTTTTCTACGCTCTTTCCTTTTATACAATGAAGATGTCCAGGTGTCAATAAAATTAACTTTTATCAGGTGTCAATTAGTCCAGTTAGGCAATTTATTTTCGCCCTTGGAAGTCAGGCATCGCAGGTTAGTTCCATCATAGTCTATGGAGTAAATTTGAATCGAGCCCGATAGGTTGGAAGAAAAGACCAGATGCCGCCCGTCTAGTGACCAGGAAGGCGATTCGTTTCGGGCATTGGTTTCAGTCAGTTTAGTAATTTGATTGGTTTTAAGGTTGAGAATATAAATATCGAAGAAATTATTAACCCGCGAGACAAAAGCGATTCTCTCTCCATCTGGCGACCAAGCTGGAGAATCAAGATAATCACCACCAAAACTTACTTTGCGAACATTGCCACCTTCGGAATCCATAATGTAAATCTGGGGAGAGCCAGTTCGGTCAGAGGTAAAAGCAATTTCTCGGCCGGTGGGTGACCAGGAAGGAGCAGTGTCAATAGCCGAGTTAAAGGTAATTCGGCGGATGTTGGTCCCGTCGGCATTGGCTACATAAATTTCGGCATTTCCATCCCGGGTGGAACAGAAAGCTAATTTCTTGCCATCGGGAGAAAAGGCTCCGGAAAAATTAGTCCCTTTGGTAGAAACAGGCACCATTTTGCCTTTATAAGGATATAAGATATAAAGATCTGGATTTCCAGCTCGATAGGAAGTGAAAACGATAGCCCTTTGGTCCGGTGACCAGGCTGGCATATAGTCGCGCCATTTGTTAAAAGTCAGCCTGGTCTGGTTGGCTCCATCATAATCCATCATGTAAAGCTCGTCATTGCCATCGCGGTTGGAGACAAAAACGATTTTGGTTGTAAAAAAAGGTTTTTCTCCAAAAAGTTTTAGCAGTTCATCAGCTAAACGGTGAGCCACCAGGCGGAATACTTCTGGGTCAGCTTGAAATCTTTTTCCCAGGATCATCCTTTCGCTTTTTATGTCATAAACTTTGGCTTCGAAGATAATTTTATTTTGAGATTGGCTGACCTCTCCGGCCACTAAGATGCGCGCCTGGATCGAATCCCAATCTTTGAAAAAAATTTCTTTAGGGTTCAATGGCCTGATATAATTCAAGTGTTCCTGGGGCACCAACTGGAAAATTCGGCTGTAATTGAGATCGGCTTTAAGTACCTCATGGATGGTCTCGGCGGCTTGTTTAACCTCAGGCGATGAGGAATCCAGGATAAAAGAAGGCAGGGCTATAGAAATGGCCGGGACTCCTTCTTTTATTGTCAAAACCACTTCCTGCTGGGAAAAAGTCGGAATGCTCAATAAAAATAAGGCTAATAAAAGGATGATAAATTGGCTTTTATTTTTCATTTGCTCCGCTCAAAAATAAGATGGATTACTAAGTAATCATTCTCAAAATCTCTTGGCAGAGGAGGGAAAGGCGCCGCCAGTTCAACTGCCCGGCGGGCGGATAAGTCCAGAGCCGGTAACCCAGAAGATTGTTCAATTTTCAGGTCAGATATTTGGCCGTTTTTCTGAATCCGAAAATAAACTATTGATTGATATTCCCCGCTAAGATCAAGATTGTTAATGGCGGTAAACCAGTTAGAAGAAACCCGGTCAAT
>PNJE01000009.1 GCA_002877915.1 Candidatus Aminicenantota bacterium | reverse complement strand
TTTTAACCGAAGAAATGACCGCCAGAACTACTCCCAGGTCTGAAGCTGGCTCATCTATGGTTAGCCCACCGGCCACATTAATATAAATATCCTCACCGCCAAAGCTGTAGCCAAGCTTTTTTTCTACTAAAGCCAGAAGCATCGAGACCCGGTAATGATCCAGGCCGATAGACATGCGCCTGGGATTCCCCGTGAAGAGGGTAGAAGAAACCAGCGCCTGAATTTCCACCAGCAGAGGCCTTGAGCCTTTGATAGTGGAGACCACCACACTTCCCGGCTCATTCTGGGGTCTTTCCCTAAGGAAAAAAGCCGAAGGATTATCAATTGCCCTGAGTCCCGACTGGCTCATTTCAAATATGGCCAGCTCTGAAACCGGTCCAAATCTATTCTTAAGCACCCGAAGCACTCGATGATTATGGTCTCTTTCCCCTTCAAAGAGCAGGACCACATCTACCATGTGTTCCAGTGATTTAGGCCCGGCCAAGGTCCCGTCTTTGGTGATATGACCGATCAAGAAAACTGGCACCTGGTTTTTCTTGGCAAAACGGAAGACCTGGTTAGTCACCTCCCTAACCTGGCTAATTGTTCCCGGGCTGGAAGTCAGCTTAGAAGAAAAGATAGTCTGGACCGAATCAACTACCACTGCTTTTGGTTTCATTCGGTCAGCCGCATTTATGATTCTTTCGAGAGCAGTTTCTGCCAGAAGATAAACCTTTTCTCCCCTGAGACCCAAACGGTCGCCTCTCAATTTAATCTGTTCCAAGGATTCCTCACCGGAAATGTATAAAACATCTTCTTCTCGGCTGGCCAGATCTTTGGCCACCTGAAGAAGCAGCGTCGATTTGCCAATTCCCGGTTCTCCTCCTATCAGAACAACGGAACCAAGCACCAGCCCGCCACCAAGAACATTATTGAATTGCTCGATGCTTATCGGGATTCTCTGACTGGTAGTTTCTATTATATTTTGATAAAGAACTGGCTCTCCGCCGCCTGTGTCTATCTCCATCGAGCTTTCTTCTTCCAGCTCTTCCACCATCGTATTCCATTCGCCACATTGAGTGCAACGTCCCAACCACTTGGGCGAGCGAAAGCCGCAATTCTGGCAGACAAAAACTGTTCCTTTTTTCATATTAATCGCTTCATTCGAGGCTGATTTTTTCTTTACGCCTTTTTTATTTTATTTCAAAGCCCAGACCAAAGAAAAATTCTCTTTTAGAAGATAGGGTAAAATCATCCAGGCCCAGGAGTAAATAAATATTTTTGGCCGGATAGATGCGGCTGTAAGCTCTAAATTGGGGTCGGGGTTTGCGGTTGAAATCAAAGCCTTCCGCTCCCACGGAAAACCTTTGTTTTATCAGAAACCAATCAAAGCCAGCACCAAATTTGGATTCAATCAAGCCAGCCCTGAGGGTCAGGGACCTCAGCCTCCAGCCTCCCTGAAGAGAATAAACAAATTTATTTTCCCAGGGATTATGAATGAGGCCACCGGTAAAAATGGCCTGATTTTTCCAGCTAAATCCCCCGTACAATCCGCCCTTAAATAACTGGCTATCTCCATAATAGGCACCCTGAATTTCGGCTTCTGGCCTTATGGAAGAAACAGAGGAAGCAATCTTTTTGACCTGTTCCACGGTGTTCTTGGTTTCTTCATAAAGACCGGGTTCATTTATTAATCGCCCAACGGTACCCTGGCCTTTGTCCACTTTATTCAGTGTCTGGTTGAGGGTTTCGATTGTCTGGCTGAGGCGACTCAGGTCCTCTTTCAATTTCTCGAGATTGTCCTTCACTCCAGCTTTATTATCGCTGACGAGTGTCTGTATTTCCTTTAAGGTCTTCTGAATCCCTTCTGAAACCTGACCTATCTGAACATTAAGATTGCTGGCCGCTTTCCCGAATGAACCTACAGCTTCTTGAATCGAACTTTTATTCTCCTTAATCAGACTATCAAGGTCGGCGGTCAAAGATTCAAGATTTAAGAGGGTCTGTTTAAGATGTGGCACGACATCCTTGATTAGGGCATTATCAATGGAATTGCTGGCCTTTCTAATATCTTCTCCAACAGACATCAATAAGGTGCCGAGCTGGTCAAAGCTTATGGGAGGTAGCGATTCCATGACTTCATCTGGTTGATAATAGGTGTTTTCTTTCCCTGGCACTATTTCGACATATTTTTCTCCAAGAATGCCCAGGGAAGCCAGCGTGGCTCTGGAACCGCGGGGTATTTGATATCTCGGGTAAATGCTCATGCTTACCTTGGCCCGGCAGCCATCGAGAGTAATATCTTTCACCAGGCCTATTTTTATGCCGGCCAGCTTAACTGAAGCATTATTTTCAAGTCCGAGAGCTGAGTCGAAAACGGCGTACACCCGATATCCCGGCTTTTGAAAGACTTCCCGAACATCACCCACAAATAAAATGATTAAGGCCAGAATAACAAAGGCCCCCGAAAGAAAAATCCCTACTCGTATTTCTCTTTTCATCGCCATGACTTACTCCTCACCATTCAGCAATCGGCCCGGTAGCCCGGCCATGAATAAATTGCTGGACTACTGGATTGGCTGAATTCTTTATTTCTTCGGGCGTACCAACTTCTATAATTTGGCCGTCATAAAGCATAGCTATTTTGTCAGCCACTTTATAAGTAGAGTTCATATCATGAGTAATAACTACTGAAGTTACTTGTAAATCCTTCTTTAGCTCCAAAATTAGGTTGTTAATGGCATCCGCTCTTATAGGGTCCAGCCCGGTGGTTGGCTCATCATAAAGAATAATTTCGGGATTGTAGGCGATAGCTCTGGCTAAGCCCACTCTTTTTTTCATCCCACCTGACAATTCATATGGCAATAAGCTTTCCACTCCCCTTAAGCCAACCTTTTCGAGGCTGGCTGCCACCTTATTCTTTATTTCCTCCTCCGAAAGATGGCAATGCCGTCTTACTCCAAAGGCCACGTTTTCCTCAACGGTCAGGGAATCAAAAAGGGCCGATCCTTGGAACAGCATTCCAAATTTCCGGCTTAATCTCATTAATTCTTCATCAGTTAGGGAGGTAATTTCCTGCCCTTCAATTAAAACCTGGCCTCGATCTGGCTTCATCAGGCCAATTATATGCTTTAAAAGAACACTTTTCCCTGAGCCGCTCTGACCAATAATTACCATAGTTTCACCGGCCGTTATTTCCAGGTTAACACCTTTTAACACCTTCTTTTCACCAAACGATTTATGGAGGTCGATAATTTCAATTTTGTTCATTGGTCTCAATGCAAAGTGGAAGGCATAATTTTGCTAATGAAAAAGTTAAGGATTAATATAATTATGCTAGCGACAACTACTGCCCTGGTGGTAGCCCGGCCAACACCTTCCGCCCCGCCCTCAGTAGTCATCCCCTGCCAGCAACCAATAATAGCAATCACAAACCCAAAGACCACCGCTTTAATTAATCCAACTGAAACATCCCAGACATCGAAATACCTCAAGGTATTCTGAACATAAAGTGTCTGATTAACTTTCATGAGATAAACGTTATAAATGAAGCCGCCAAAAATGCCGATAAAATCGCCGTATAAAGTAAGGCACGGAACCATAACCAAGCTGGCCAGGAGCCTGGGGACAACCAGATATCTGACTGGATTGGCTCCTAAGCTGAAAAGAGCATCGATTTGTTCAGTAATTTTCATTGTCCCGATTTCGGCAGCCATGGCGGAGCCAACCCGACCGGCCACCATCAGGCCAACCAGAATTGGGATCAACTCCCGGCACAGACCAACAGCAATAATGGGGCCTCCCTGCGATTCCGAACCGGGACCAATGTAACGATGAAAAGCCAGATAAGTCTGAAGTCCAAAAACCAGCCCACCAAAAGCCGCCGTCAGGGAAACCACGGGAAGAGAATTAACCCCGACCTCCTCTAATTGCTGAATGAAATTTATTTTCTCAAAGGGCTTTTTAAAAGCACCTTTGATTGTCTGTTTGGCCAGTTCATAGACCTGTCCGAGCTCATAAAAGAAATTACTCAGCATCCTCTGCCCAACAGCATTCGCCATTTTGATTTCCTTAGGCTTCTTCTCCTTGATAACTATAATCCATGTTGACAAACCTGGCATATTCCCGGAGGAAGACCAGGGGCACAGTGCCCAGGGGACCATTCCGCTGCTTAGCGACATTGATTTCCGCAATTCCCTTGATCGCTTCATCCTCAGGATGATAATAATCCGGGCGATAAATGAAAATAACCACATCAGCATCCTGCTCGATAGCCCCAGATTCTCTTAAATCAGAGAGCATCGGCTTCGGCTCTTTTCTCATTTTTTCTGGAGCCCGGCTCAGCTGAGAAATTCCTACCACCGGAATCTGCAGTTCCTTAGCCATTTCTTTAAGAGAACGAGAAATAAATGACATTTCTTGATTACGATTCTCAAACCGCCCGCCCGTTCGCATGAGCTGCATATAATCAATGAAGACAATATCCAGGTGGCCTTCCAACTTAAGGCGCCGGCACTTAGCCTTCATTTCCATAACGGTTAAAGCTGGAGATTCATCGATATAAATTCTGGCCCGGGAAAGAGTTTCGCCGGCCAGCCTTAAGCGCTCATATTCTCTTTCGCTGATAAAACCACGCCTGGCTTTTTGGATATCTACCTGGGCCTCAGAACAGAGCAGGCGCAGAGCTACTTGTTCCTTAGACATCTCTATTGAGAAAAACCCAACATGGTAGTCTGTTTTTAAGCCAATATGTTGAGAAATATTCAGGGCCATCGCCGTTTTCCCCATAGAAGGCCTGGCCGCCAGAACGATGAATTCAGAAGGATGAAAACCAGCGGTCAAATTATCCAGGTCAATAAATCCCGTAGGAACCCCAGTCACTGCCTCCCGGCGCTCAGCCAGCTGGTGGATGGTCTCAAGCATTGAGGTGGTAAGAACACCTAAGGGGATAAATCCGGGCTTAATTTTTTCTTCCGCAATTTCCACAATAGCTTGTTGAGCTTCGCTAATAAGCGTATCCGGATCAACCTGCTGCTCATAAGATGAGCTGATAATTTTAGCCGAGGAAAGGATAAGTTTCCTCAGCAAAGATTTTTCTTTGATAATCTGAACATAATATTCGATATTCAAGCTTCGGGGGACACCATCCATCAAAGAAGCCAGATAGGCCGCTCCGCCAATATCTTCCAAGTTACCTGATTTCTGGATTTCCTCGCTCAAAGTCAGAAGATCAATGGGCTGCCCTCTGTCCATCAAAGTGACCATCTTTTCCAGAATCAGGCGATGGGCATCGCGGTAAAAATCTTCAGGAGTAAGCGAAGTCAGGACCACATTGAGATAGCTATTATTGACCAGAATTCCTCCCAGAACAGTGCGCTCTGCTTCCAGGCTATGAGGGGGAGTTTTTTTGAGAACGGTTAAATCTAATTCCATATCCTCTCTCTTTACAAGAGGCAGCTACCTCTTGATTTATATCTTATCAAGAGACGAAATTAAAGTTTTCCCGTTCTCAAGCTTGATCGTCTTTCTGGTCTTTGGGCTCAGAAACTTCCGCTGGGCTTTCTTCCTTAGTTACCACTACCTTAATTTCCGCCCGGTCTTCATGATAGACTTTGATTGGAACGGTAAAGGTTCCCAATCTTTTTATCGGTTCATCCAGCATTATTTTTTTCTTATCTATTTCAAAACCAAGCCTGGTCAGCTGGTCATGAATATCGGCCGCCGAAACCGAACCGAAAATCACATCTTTTTCACTGGACCGGCGAACGAAAGTCAGAGTCACTTCATTGAGCTTTTTAATCAATTCTTGGGAGGTCAGGCGCTCTTTCTCCAGCTTTTTTTTCAGAGCTTTTTGCTGCATTTCCACAGCTTTAATATTAGACTGGGTAACCTCCAGGGCTAACTTCCTGGGAAATAAATAATTCCTGGCATAGCCTGGAGCTACCTCCAGAATATCTCCCTTCCGTCCGACTCTTTCTATGTTTTCCAAGAGGATTACCTTCATCGATTTCCTCCTTCAGCTCAGTCTTCCACAAATGGCAGCAGCGCCATCAGGCGAGCTCTTTTGATTGCTCTGGCCAGCTTTCTCTGATGGTAAGCACAGGTTCCAGTAATCCTTCGGGGAGCAATTTTGCCCCGGTCGGGAACATACTTTCTCAATATTTCCACTGCCTTGTAATCGATATCTCTAAGGTTTCTTTCGCAAAATCGACAGACCTTTCTGCGGGGTGGGAAAAACTTCCTGGCCGGGTTTTTTTCGTTCTTTTCTCTTTCTTCTCTGATTGCCATTTTACTTTTCCTCCTCTGAAGCTACCTGCCCGGCGGCTTCGGGTTCAGGCTGCTCAGCAGCTACTGGTTGTTCCTCTACTTTGACCTTTTTTTTGCCCTTAATTAGGTCTCGCGGATCTTTCTTGATGGTTAAGAAGCGCAGAATGGAATCAGTTTGTTTGAATTTCCTTTCCAGTTCAGCCGGGGCGGCCGGTGAAGCTTCATAGGTGAAAAAAACATAAAATCCCTCGTTAAACTTTTTTATCCGGTAGGCCAGCTTTCTTTTTCCCCAGAGGTCCTGCTTAATCATTTTCCCCTGCTTGGAAGAAACTACCTCAGCCATTTGGTTGATTAGAGCCGTAGTTTCTTCTTCTGACAGGTTGGGGGCAATGATAAACCCGGTTTCATATTGATTCATAATATCCTCCTTATGGACTGATAGCCCCTCCGTTTCTACGAAGGAGCAAGGAGATTAAAACCTAATTCTAAACTATTTTACAAAAAAATCAATCCCGGCGGCGATTAAAATTATTCATGGCCTTTTCTATTTCACCAGCCAGAATCATCTCGACTGCTTCACAGGCTTTCATCAGAGCCGGCTTTAACTTTAATTTTTCTTCCTCGGAAAATTCTGTCAGGACATAATCAGCTGCTTCCTGATTCACGGGTTTAGGGCCTATGCCCACCCGAATCCTTGGGAAAACCTGGGTGCCAATCTCTTTTACAATGGATTTTAAACCTTTATGGCTTCCCGGGCTACCCTTCGGACGAATCCGAATCTCACCCAGATTTATATCCAGGTCATCATAAATCACCAGCAGATTTTCAGGCCCGGTTTTAAAGCCAGCAATTAAATCCTTTACCGCTAACCCACTCAAATTCATATAGGTTTGGGGAAGGGCTAAAACTAATTTCACCCCGTTTCTTTCGACCTCAGCCAATTTAGAGCGGAAGGTTCGGCTTTTAAGCTGAACTCCCCACTCCCTGGCCAGCAATCTGACGACCATAAAGCCAGCATTGTGCCGGGTATTAGCGTATTCAGAGCCTGGATTCCCCAGCCCAACCACCAGCCACACTTATTACCCCTTTTTCTCTTCTTCCACTTCTTCTTCCTTCTTGCGTTCTTTCTTGATAACTTCAGGCTCTTTTACTTCAGCCGCCTCTACTACTTCTTCCGCTGGAGCAGGAGCAGCTTCTTCTGCTACACTGCTAATGACCACAATCGCTGCTCCGGGGTCATGCAGGATTTTAATTCCAGCCGGCACCTCAAGATTTTGCACCTTGAACGACTGGTGGATATGCAGGTTGCTTATGTCAACTTTGATAGCTTCCGGAATATCCCGCGGCAAACATTCGATGCTGAGCTCTCTTAAAAGGAAATCAACAATGCCGCCTTCAGTTTTCACCCCGATAGCTTCGCCTGTTAATTCCACCGGAACAGAAACACGGACTGGTTTATCCATAGAAATCTGAATCAGATCGGCATGCAAAAGCTCATCATTAATAGGATTAATTTGAACTTCCTTAATCATTACATCCCGTTCTTCGGAGTCAAAGACCACCCGGAAAATGGTGTTTTCTCCGGTCTCGGATTTAAGAATTCCAATTAAATCCTTCTTCTTTAAAATCAGGGGAATGCTTTCCACCTTCTCGCCGTAGAGAATGGCCGGGATAAATCCCTGTCTTCTCAATCGGCCAGAAGCATTTTTACCAAGCTCTGTTCTTTTCTCAGCCTTGATTACTAAGGTCATTTTTTTCCTCCTTAGGCAAAAAGGGAACTTACTGAGCTACCCTCGTTTATTCTTTTAATGGCTTCACCAAAAAGCTCAGCCACCGAAAGCACCTGAAATTTTTGGCTCTGGCGGGCCTTTTCTTTTAGCGGTATGGTGTCAGTGACAAAAACCTTTTCCAGGCCCGATTTTTCAATCCGTTCGACAGCTTCTCCAGATAAAACCGGATGTGTACAGGCAGCTAAAACCTGTCGGGCACCTTCTCTCTTGAGGGCCTTAACTCCTAAGGTTAAAGTGCCGGCCGTATCCACCATGTCATCAAAGATTACCACATCTTGGTTTCTAACATCTCCAATGACATTTAGAACCTGGGCGACATTGGGAGCCGGTCGCCTTTTATCAATGATCGCCAGTTTGGCTTCCAGCCTTTTGGCAAAAACCCTGGCCCGGCCTACACCACCGGCATCAGGAGACACAATGGTCAAATTTTTCAGGTCCAGAGTCCTGATATGAGCAGCAATAACTGGAGCGGCCATCAAATTATCTACCGGAATGGAGAAAAATCCCTGAATTTGGGGTGAATGGAGGTCCATCGTAAGAACCCGGTTAGCCCCGGCAGTTTCTAATAAATCCGCCATCAATCTGGCAGAAATAGGAACTCGCGGTCGATCTTTCCAATCCTGACGGGCATAAGCAAAATAGGGCATTACCGCGGTGATTCTTCCCGCTGAAGCTCGCTTGAAAGCGTCCAACATAACGAATAATTCCATCAGGTGAAAATTGGCATCATAACTCCCAGATTGAATTACAAAAACATCCTCTCCTCGGACATTTTCATCGATATAAAAATGAATTTCTCCATCGGCAAAGCGCTCGAGAACGCATCTCCCTAAGTCAATCTTCAAATATCTGGCGATTTTTTCAGCCAGCTCCGGGTTGGAAGATCCTGAAAAAACTTTCATTTTCTTATCCTTTTCCCGTTCATTTTTCAATCTTTAAAGCTGGGGCGGGAGGACTCGAACCTCCAAATGACGGATCCAAAGTCCGTTGCCTTACCAGTTTGGCTACGCCCCAGTAATGAGCTTTCGCCTGTATAAATCCCGTCCAACTGTCTTACCCAGAAAAATGCGGTTTTGGCCACCTAACCTACCCGCAGCCTTTTGGGCCAGCGATTTATCATCGAATAACCCGAAAACAGCTGAGCCAGAACCGCTCATTAATGACAATCGAGCTCCACTTTGCTTGATCTCCTGTTTTATCCCGGCCAACTGCGGATATAATTTAAAAGCCACCAGCTCTAAATCATTTTCCAGGTTTTGGAGAAAAGAATAATCTTTAAGCTCTAAAAACTGAATAATTTTACTTGCTTTATTCTTTGAAGTCAAGAACTCTATCTGCCGGTCAATTTCTTCATAAACAAAGGCTGTGGAAATCGCCAAATTCGGTATTACCAAAAGAACCCAGAGCGGCGGGAAATCGGGCAAGAGATCGATTTTTTCTCCTTTACCCTGGCCTAAGCAAAGGCCACCGTAAAAAAAGAAGGGGACATCAGCCCCGAGCGAAGAAGACAACTCCAACATTTTTTCCGCCGGCAGATTCAGCTCCCACAGGTTATTAAGAGCAAAAATTGTCAGGGCAGCATTGCTGCTTCCCCCGGCCAGCCCTCTGCCTGGAGGGATGTTTTTATCTACTTCAATTTCTACTCCGATGGACGGCGGGCCAAATTCCCTTAACTTCAAAGCTGCTTTGAAAATTAAATTATTTTCATCCCAGGGAACATCTGGACGGTTGCCCTGCAAAATAATTTTCCCATCTTCCCGGCGTTTAAATTTAAGCCGATCGCTCAAATCTATAGATTGAAACAGGGTTATTATTTCATGGAAACCATCTTCCCGGCGGGCCCGGACTTCGAGCCCTAAATTAATTTTGGCCAGTGAAAAAACTGTTATCTCTTCCATAGCCCAGAAATTTCTTCCCATGATAATGTTTTCGTCCCCTGGGGAAAAAAAGGATTCAGGAAATTTGTTTTCCAAACTTGATTAAACTTTATTCTTAAAACCCGAACGATGGCGGTTGCCTTTCCTCCCCGGAAATAGATATCCTTAGGCAACCCGTTGCCCGAAAATATCTTCTTGATTTCAAAAGAGAAACCATTTTTAAAGCCGCCTATGATTTTCCCCTCATCATCATAATTAATTTCCCAGCCATCGCCAGAGGTAACGGGTTGCTTGAGCCCCAGAAAAATTCCAATTAATTCGTCGGCAGATATCTCTCCTCCCAGGAAATCGGCCATGATTACTCCGGCTGTTCCAGACCAACCAACCCGCTGTCCTGGAACATAAAGGAAGGCGTCGTTTCCTTTTAACCACAATATAGACTCAAGACCACCAAAAGGATTTAAAATCTCGAGCCTAACTTTATCAGGAGGCTCTAAATAAAAAGCCAGTTGGATTCTCCCCTCCCTTCCCCGGCTCTGAAGATAACAGGAGGCCTGTCCCTGAATATTTTGAAGCTTCGCCGGGAGTTTAACTACGGCAGGGGGAGGAAAGCAAGAAAAATCCAGAATAAAATCCAATCCAAGGAAAAGAATCAACCAGAAAAAAGATAGCCTAAACCTCTTTGCCCATCGGTCAGGTACTCTCACTGCTGTTCCCTGCTGTTCAGAGCTTTTCAATCAAGTTTGAAACCATAATCCTCGGCTTTTTTCTTCTTATCTTCCTCGCCAGGTGTCTTCGGGGTAGGTCTCGATGGTTGCCCCCCAAGATCGAATTTATATTCCTTGGTAAGGTCCTCGGACATGGCTTTCTTTTTTCTCTTCCTGGTAATCGGATAAAAGGGGGAGCGAATCCTCCGGCCAAAACAGGAAAGATTAGGATTAATGATCATCAAGATAATGAAAAGGCCGAAGATAATTAAAATGGCATAAATTGTCCAGCTCATTTTTTTTCCTTCCGATATAATTATAGTTTTATCCTATATTGATGGCAATTGCCGGCTTAAAGCTTCCCCTCCCGGAAAACAAGGGCCTCAAATTTGAAAAGGGAGCCCGGCTTTTTCCAGGCATTATCTGGCAACCCGGCTTTGCGACAGACTTCTTTCAGAAAGGTATCACGATCCCAGCCGAATTCGGTAGCTACCTGCGGCAGCAGAAGGCCACTGCGGCCATCCTGTTTGATCACCAATCCGTGTTGTCCAACTTTGATTTCTGAAATTTTTTCAACCGGCTCTAATGCACTTAAAACGGAAATCTCTATATTCAATTTTGGCAGTTCATCTTTTTTAAGTGGTTCGAACCTTGGATCCTGAACGGCCGCATAAACGGCCGCCTGAATTACTGCCTGATAAAGCGGGAAAATAGGCTCAATAAAACCTATGCAGCCCCGAAGCTCCCCATTTTCATTTAAGGTGACGAAGACTCCCCGCCGTTCTAAAAAATTCGGGTCAGAAGGGCTATAGGACAAAAGCTGGCCACTCTCAAGAAAATGTCCGATGGATTCCCGGGCCAGGGCCAGCAGTTCCTTTTTTTCATCGGCCGTCAGCGCGGGTAAAACCTCCCTTTTTTCCAAGTAAACTGCGGCTGACATATATCCTACTACCCGGTCGGCCGGGCCTCCAGCTTCCGCCGAGTCTCCGTATTTTAAGACAGAGACTTTAGCCGGACCAAGCTTTTGAGCATAGAGCAGAAGGGACAAAACTGGCCCGCCACCGCACATGATATTTTCTCCCATCTCGACCTGCCGTAACAAGGTCCCGATTTCCATTGATTTGAGATGCGCCATAGTTTCGCCGTCAACTTTGTTGGCTTCCGGTCGCGACAGAAAATGAGACATATCGGTCGAAGCTACCACCAGTACTTTTTTCCCGGGGAGCACCTTGGCCAGGGCCGAGGCCAGTGTTTTAATAGTGCTATCAGTTTGATAACCCATGACAATTGGCACGATTTTGGCCTGAGGAAAAATTTTCTGAATAAAGGGAACTTGAACTTCGACTGAATGTTCTTTCTCGTGAGCCTCAGCCACATAGCCAAAGCCAGAAGCCCTGGACAACGCCCGGGCCAAATCTTCATCCACCATAGCTACTCCCAGAGGAGTTTCAAATCCGCCTTTAAGGTAAATGGAGCAGCCTTCAAAGCCATACTGATGAGAAGGCCCTATAATAACCACTGTCTGAAAATCCAGGTTTTTTACCAGCTCATAACCACAGGCAGCTATTCGCCCGGCATAAGGATAACCAGCATGGGGTGAAATAATACCAATTACTTCACCAGGAACAGGCGCGACCTGACAGGAGGTCAAATAAGAATCAAGCAATTTGGAAAGACGGACCGGGTCAGCTTCATAAAACTGACCAGCCCAAACCGGTTTCCGAATTCCTTGGGCCTCAGCCTTAAATCGAAAAATAGTCACCCCAAATAAAATTAAAAGCCAGGAGAGAATAATCTTCTTTTTCATATGTCCCTCCTTCTATTTATATTAAACCTTAATTGCTTGACTGGCAAATCGACCAAAAAATAAAAAAAACATCAAAAATTATTATTCTACCCGTTGACAATTAATAAAAATTAGTGAAAAATTTATTAAGGAAGAGAAAGATGAAAAAGCTCTTAAAGTTCTTATTGGTTGTGCTTAGTATCTTTTCAACTTTTCTCATTGGCTTCCACTTTGGTCAGGAAAAAGAAAAGGCCCGCATCCCCAAGTTCCAGGACGATTCAGAAAAAACTTTATAAGGAATTTTTAAGAATATAACAAAGGGGGGCTGATTGCTGGAGGCCGGGGGGTTTCTCTGGAATTAGAAAGGATAAATCTTACCTCCCATTGCCATTTCTGCTATAATGTTCGGTTAATATTGATTATCGGGAGAAACTGCCATGCCCATATATGAATACCGGTGCGATAAATGCCATTATGAATTTGAAATTATGCAGAAGATTGAAGATAAAAGCCTGGAAGTTTGCCCAAAATGTGGCGGTCATCTGACGAGACTAATTTCATCCCCAGCCATTCAATTTAAAGGTACCGGTTGGTATATTACCGATTACGCTCATAAAAACTCTCCCTCCGGAGGCAATGGGCATAATGTCCATAACAATGGTCAGGAAAAGGCCGCGGCCCCCGAGGCTTTAACCAAAAAGAAGCCAAAAACTGGAGAATCCCGGGAAGCTGGGAAATAAATACCTTTGACATGACCCCGACCCGGACTTAAAATCTAATCAATGAAAATATTAGTCTATCTCCCGCGCTCTCTTGGAGCTGGCCTTTTATCTATTCCCTTTCTTGAAGCCCTGAAGGGAAATTTTCCCACGAGTCAAATATCGCTGGCCATCCCGAGTCAGTTCGCTCCATTGATGGAAGTTCTTCTACCTGAATATCAACAAGTACCGGTCCCAATCATAAAAGATATTCCCACCCTGAAAGTTATCTCAGCCAAACTGAAGAAAGCTGGTTTTGACCTGGGCATTCTGCTGGACGATTCTTTTTCTTCAGCTCTTCTTCTATTGGTTTCCAGAATTCCAGAGCGCTGGGGTTATGATCGGGAAGGACGGGGATTTATGCTAACCCGGAAACTGACCCTCAAAGCTACCGATCCACAGCTTCACCTAAAAGATTATTTTCTTAATATTTTAAAAAAGGCAGACTTAAAAGCCGATAGTCCAGATTTTCGTCTGAAGCTATCGCCAGGTTTAATCGCCCTGGCTGAAGAAAGGCTGGCCCAGGCAGGCCTTAAGTCAAATGAACCGATAGTGATTATGAAACCAGGCTCAAGCTTTGGAAAGTCCAGGGTCTGGCCAGTTGAGCATCAAATTGAACTAATTAAAAAGCTGATCGATTTAAAAACCCAGATTGTCCTTGTCGGCTCCTTGAACAGCAGGGAAATAAGTCAGAAAATTGCCGCCGCCTTTGATGGCCGCCTGGTTGATTTTTGTGGAAAGCTGACCTGGCCTGAAATTTCCGGTCTACTTAGCCTGGCCCGCGTGTTCCTGGGAAATGATAGCGGCTTAACTCATCTGGCTAATATTCTTGGAATTCCTGTTATCAGCTTGTTCGGGCCTACCGATCCTCAGATTTGCGGTCCAATCTTCCAGCCGGCCCAGATATTGAAAAAACAAGTGCCCTGCTCTCCCTGCTCTTACCGGGTTTGTCCCTATGATCACCGCTGCCTCAATCAAATTACTGCGGATGAAGTTTTACAGGCGGTCAGTAATTTCCTGTGAATAAATATCCCGGAGTTTTGGCCTCTGAAAGCCAATGATTCGCTTTGATGATATTGTCGAAAAAATCCAGGGCCGATATACTGAAAAAGATATCCGCCTTTTGCAAAAAGCTTATATCTTTGCCGCCCGGGCCCATCGTGGCCAGACTCGAAGGTCAGGAGAGCCTTATCTCAGTCACCCGCTTGAGGTGACCAATACCCTGGCCGAAATGAACCTTGATCTTACCACCTTAATTGCCGGACTCCTACACGACGTCCCGGAAGACACCCAAGTGAGCCTGGCTGAAATCAGAGAAGAATTCGGCAAAGAAGTGGCCACCCTGGTGGAAGGCGTTACCAAGATCGGGCGGGTAGAGGACGCTTCTCCAGAGGAAACCCGGGCCGAAACTATAAGAAAAATAATCTTGGCGATGACCGACGACTTAAGGGTCATTTTTATCAAGCTGGCTGACCGCTGGCATAACTTAAAGACCCTCCATTTTTTGCCTGAAGACAAGCAGAAAAGGATTGCTCAGGAGACCCTGGAAATTTATGCTCCTATCGCCAACCGATTGGGTATGGGAAAAATAAGAGCCGAACTCGAAGATTTATCCTTCCGCTATGTAGAACCGGATGAATACTTCAAAATGGTAGCCCTGGTCGAGCCTCGATTGAAAAAAGGCAAAGCCGAACTAAAAAAATTAAAGCGAGAAATGGAACAGCTTTTAAAAGAAAGCGGGCTGTCCGCTGAAATTCAATCGAGAATCAAGCGCCTTTATAGCATCTATTCTAAAATGAAGAAAAAGGAAGTCGATTTCGATCAGGTCTACGATTTTCTGGCTCTCAGGATTATCACTGACTCCATCAAGAACTGCTATGCTATTCTGGGAATAATTCACCAGCACTGGCCGCATCTTCCTCAACGTTTCCGGGATTATATTGCTATGCCCAAGCCGAATCTTTATCAATCTCTTCATACGACTATCATTACCAAAAATAAACAAACTTTTGAAATTCAAATTAGAACCAGAGAAATGCATGAGCTGGCCGAAAATGGAATTGCCGCCCACTGGAAATATAAGGAAGGCGCCCCGGCCGGTTTGAGCCGCGAAGACCAGCGCCTTCAATGGCTTAGAGAAATAGCCGCGCTTTTTAGTGAAAAGAAAAACCCTAAGGAGTTCTTAAAAAATCTTAAAATTAACCTGATTCCAGAAGAGATTTATGCCTTTACGCCCAAAGGGAAGGTTATTAATCTGCCACCAGGAGCTACCGCTCTTGACTTCGCCTTTAAAATTCATACGGAAATTGGTCTGCAGGCGAGGGAAGCCAAGATTAACGGCGAGCCAATGCCTCTTAAAACTCCCCTGCGCAGTGGCGATATTGTCGAAATTCTGACCTCAGCTGACCGGACCCCCCATCGCAGCTGGTTAAATTGGGTAGTGACCACTTCAGCCCGCCAGAGCATTAAAAAATTTTTAAATCTTGAAACTCGGGCTCGAGCAGTAGCTTTAGGGAAAAAAATCTGGGAAAAAGAAAGTAAAAAATTCAAGCTCCTCCCAGAACTTAAATCAGAGGAAGTTCTTAAAGAAAAAATCAATCGAGAATTTGGGCTTGGTCTTAATAACTTAGAAGATTTCTATTATCGGGCCGGTCTGGGGAAAATCATTATAAATAAAGATTTCTTTGAGTGTCTTAATTCCGGGCGAGAATCCCGGACTGGCCTTTTACAAAAAATGGTAGATAAAATCTCGGGCCGCGCTTCTTTACCTGTCCTGGTAATTAAAAATCCCGAACAGCAGATGATTACCCTGGCTCGCTGCTGCCATCCAATAAAAGGCGAGCCCGTGGTTGGCTATTTAACCGCAGGCCATGGCCTGACCGTTCATGCCCAGCGTTGTTACTTAGTGGCCAAAGAAATTCTTGACAGCCAGAGACTAATGGAAGTAACCTGGGATCCCAATTATCAAGGGACGTTTAAGGCCAGGCTGGTGGTTAAATCTCAGGATTCTCCTGGAGTTTTAGGCAAGGTAGCAATGGCAGTGGCCGAGTTTAAAGGAAACATCTCCCGAGCCGAAGTGAATACCAATAAAGATGGCCAGGCCACTATTTCCTTAGAGATAATAATAAACGATCTCAATCACCTGGAAGAAATTATCAAGAAATTAACTCGGCTGAAAGAAGTGCATAGCGTAACCAGAGAATAAAGTCAAGCAGCTTTTTGCACCCGACCTGACCTCAGACACCGGCTGCATACCCAAATGCGCCTGACTCCATTTTCTGTTTTGGCCTTAATCCTTTGCAGATTGACTCCCCACTTTTTTCGGGAAGCCTTATTAGAATGGCTGATACTATGACCAAAAATCGGTCCTTTATTACAAATCTCACATACTCGAGGCATAGCTTTTCTCGCTTTCGATAAAATTAATAAATTCTTATTTTTTATATCATAAACCTCAGCCGAAAGCAACCGGACAATAAAAAAATCTTCTTGAAATTGACCGAAGAGAGTGATAATATTTTTTTCGTTTTCCCCCAAAAAAATTAAGGTGGGGAATTTTTCCACAATTGTGGAAAAATCTGTGGAAATCTTTTGTGATAGCATGAAGACCGAAGAAAAGACTAATCTCTGGGGTAGAATCCTTGCGGAAGTGAAAAACCGGATAGAAGCCGGGGCTTTTGAGACCTGGTTTGAGCCCACTTCTTATATCGGGCAGGAAGGAGAGGCTCTTTATATAAAAGTTCCCAATAGCTACTTTAAAGATTGGCTAAGCTTCCATTATTCACGTTTGATCAATGAATGTTCCCAGCAACTATTTAATAAAGTTTATGAAATTAAATACGTCTATGATGATAGCCCTGGAGTGTTTCTAAGGAATTCTCCAGAAGAAAGAAAAATACAGCAGGCCATTATCCAGACGGCCAACTTGAATCCCAATTATACTTTTGAAAATTTCGTGGTGGGCTCGTGTAACCAGTTTGCTCAGGCAGCCGCTATAGCCGTAGCTAAGAACCCGGCTCGGTCTTACAACCCGCTTTATATCTATGGGGGGGCCGGGCTGGGAAAAACACACCTGATGAATGCCATTGGGCATTTTATCATGCATAACAATTCTCGCCTCCAGGTCCTATATGTCACCACTGAGCGGTTCATGAATGATCTAATCAATCATCTCCAGTATGGGAAGATTCTGGAATTTAGACAGAAATACCGGGCAGTTGATGTCCTGCTTATGGATGATATTCATTACATCTCCGGCCGGGAAAGGACTAAAGAAGAATTTTTCCACACCTTCAACCATCTTTATGATAGCCAGAAGCAGATTGTTATCTCTAGCGATTGCCCGCCAAAAGATATTCCCCATCTGGAAGAAAGGTTTCGCTCTCGCTTTGAATGGGGATTGATAGCTGATTTAAAGCCTCCAGACATTGAAACCAGGATCGCCATTTTGAAAAAGAAAGCTGAGCTGGAAGATATAAATTTGCCTGAGCCGGTAGCTCTCTATATTGCCGATAAAGTTCACTCTAATATACGGGAGCTTGAAGGCTATCTCCGAAGAGTAATCGCCTATGCTTCTCTTAAAGGAACAAAGATAGACCTTGATCTAACGAAAGAAGCGCTTAAGGGATTGCTGGATGCCTCGGCTAATATAATAACCATAGAAAAAATTCAGAAGGTGGTCTGTAACCATTTTAAAATCAAACCATCAGAGCTTAAATCAAAAAACAATTCTCCCCAGGTTGCTTTCCCCAGGCAAATAGCTATGTACCTGGCCAAGGAATTAACCGATAGTTCTTTGCCGGAAATAGGAAAAAAGTTTGGAGGTAAACATCACACTACTGTTCTCCACAGCATCAGAAAAATTGAGAAATTAAGAGAAGATGACTCTGAATTCAACAGGGAAATTAACAACCTTATTAGCTTGTTACAATGAATATTTTCAATAGGATAGCTGAGTTTTTAACTTTTACACCGAACTTTATTCTAATTATTGTATTGAATAATTATCTTTAAAAATTATATTATAAAGGGCGAGGAAAGGTGAAAAAATGAAATTTTCAACAGTTAAGAGCAACATTATTAATGAATTAAGTATTCTTCAGGGTATTGTGGAAAAAAGAACCACCATGCCTATTTTGTCCAATGTTTTAATGAAGGCAGAGAGCGGTAAGGTGGAACTCATGGGCACGGACCTGGAGGTGGGAATAAGAACTGATTTTGAAGCTGAGGTAAAAGAGCCAGGGGTGGCCGCAGTTAACGGCCGGAAGGTTTTTGACTTTATTAGATTATTGCCAGATGATCGGAATATCGATTTTACCAAGAAAGATGATCAGTTAGTAATTAAAGCTGGAGAGAGTGAAATTAAAATAGTAACGGCTGATGAAGAGGATTTTCCGCCTATTCAAGAATGTAATTTTGAAAAAGGGTTTTCCTGGCCCTTAGCTGATTTCAAAGAAATGATAGATTGTGTTTTCTATGCTATTACCCAAGAGCAAAGGTACTATTTGAATGGGGCATTACTTTCACTTAAAAATAATCAGTTAGAGCTTGTCAGCACCGATGGCCACCGGCTTTCCTATACCAGAAGAGAATTTTCTGAGGTAAAAGTTGACAAAGAAATAAACCAAATTATCTCTAAAAAAACGTTAAATGAATTGAGAAAGTTTGAAAATGAAAAAATTGACTTTGATTTTGATGATAATAGTTTATTTTTCAGAGTAAAAAATAGAGTTCTTATTTCCAGGATAATAGAGAGTAAGTTTCCTAATTATCAAGCTGTTATTCCTAAAGATAATCCGAACAAAATGATAATCAACAAAGAAGAGTTATCTTCGGCTATAAGGCGAGTTTCTATTCTTTCGGCTGAAAAATCAAAAGGCATTAAATTCAGTCTTAGTCCCGGTGAATTAAAGTTGTTTTCTTCTAATCCGGAAATTGGTGAGGCCCGTGACCGGCTGGAAGTTGAGTATGAAGGTCAGGCGCTGGAAATTGGTTTTAATTCCCAGTATCTGCTGGACTTTATGGAAACAGTAGGATCAGAAAAGGTCAGGTTTGAGATTAAAGATGAAAACAGCGCCGTTTTAATCAGGCCAGAAGAAGAAGAAAAAGGCCATTATCTCTATATTTTAATGCCAATGAAAATATAAATGGTGGATTAGTTGACTTTTCCGCTCGCCAGACGAGAGATAAAGTCAGCGATTTTTTTGGCGGCTTCCTTAACTGAAGAAGTAATAGGATGCCCGAAGTCTAAGGTTTCTGGCTGAATTCCGAGAAAATAGATTTGGCAGGCGGTTTCAGTGGAAAGCTTGTCTAAAAAAGAATAAAACTCTCCTCCAGCTTTTTTCCTTCTTTTTTTCTCCGGTTCAATTTTGGTGGCGATGATGGTGCCAGGTTTTTTACCAAGGTTAATAGCGTCCACAATTATTAAGTGTGATGGTTTTAAGTTTTTGATTTTTTTTAAAATGGCATCTATTATTTCATAAGCTCTGAGCACTTTCACTTTGGATTTTTGACGTCTGGTAAGATGGTGATCGAGCAGGCTAACTACCAGCAGGCCGGCGGCATCATCTGCTTTCAAGGCATTACCTGTTCCCAGAACCACGAGCCTTTCCAGGTCAGCCAGTCCTTTACTCAGCGAGGCCTGCCAATTTTCCGCCATTGCCGGCTCTTCTTTTTCCCTTCCCTTTCTTTTTATATTTAATATCTTTAAATTAAATTTTTAAGATTTGGCCTGGTCACTTTTGGGCTCAGATTTTGGCTTGACCACTGCCCGGATGTAATCCCATTGCATTTTCAGATTGTGCCGGTCATAATCGGCTATTTCAAATCTGGTATCTATCAACATGGCTCCGGTCGGGCAGGAATCAACGCATTGGGCGCAATGAACGCAACGATCATTATGAATAATCATCCTAAACTTCTTTTCCGCCTCGCTGAGAGAGGTAATTTCGATGGCTTCAGCCGGGCAATCACGTTCGCAAGCGCGGCAAACGATGCATAATTCCGGCTTTAAATAGGGAGACCCACGGAATCCCTTGGGCACTTCTAATTTTTTAAAAGGATAGTCAACTGTGGCCGGTTTTTTAGCTAAATGCCTGAGGAGTTCGGGAATAAAAGCTCCAATCTTCATGAGATTAACCCCTTAACCAGGATGACGATTAAAAGCTGGAGCACGGCTAAGGGAGCCAGATATCTCCAGGAAAATGATACTACCTGATCTACTCTTATTCTGCTGGTGGTGGCCCGGATTAGGCTAAGGATAAATATCACCACCAGGGTTTTGATAATGAAATTAAGAAGCCCAAGCCAGAAACCCCCGGGGAAACCACCAAGAAAAACCGTCGCCAGTAGCGCCGAGGCAACCACCAGTTCTACATCCAGCATTAACCGGAACAGGGCTAACTTTTTTCCAGAATATTCGGTGAAGGTGCCCCCTACGATTTCAGTTTCAGCGTGAGGAATATCGAAAGGAGTTCGTTCGAGCTTTGCCTGGACAGAGATTAAAGCGATGACGAACCCCAGAAGGTTAACCAGCATTAGCCACGGCCGCTGGCGATAAAAAGCGGCAATCTCAGCCAGGCGCCAGGAATTGGCCAGGATCGCCGGGCTTAGCACAGCTAAGAAAAGCGGGACCTCATAGCCAAACAGCATCGTTAATACTCTGGTAGCCCCGATAGTCGAAAAGAGATTGGTAGATGACCAGCCGGCCAAGAAAAAGATAAAAGTGGGCAGGGTCAAAAGGTAGAGAAGTACTATCAGGTCTCCATTGAAGGAGATTAAAGAAGGCTGGCTAAGTTGGTAATTCCAGACCGGGATAAGAAGCATAGCGGTAGAAACTATAGCCAGGCCAAACGCCGGCAGAGCAGAAAACATCCCCTTGTCAGCGCGTTCCGGAACAATATCTTCCTTAGACATTAGCTTGAAAAAGTCAGCTATAGGCTGCAGAATTCCCCCACGTCCGGTATGGGTTGGTCCCATTCGATTTTGAAGCCGGGCATAAAGTTTACGATCATACCACTCGCAGAAGGTAGAATAAATGAAAATAAAGAGAAGCCCCGGATAGATAAATAAATAAACCAGCGTTCTTACAGTGGCCATACCACTTCCCTCTTTCTTTCTTTATTAGGAGAAACATTCTGTTTCAATTGTTTCAAACTGCTGGTGGAAACAATTTTTTCCTGTCCGGTTCTGGCGTCAACGATGGCCACCGCTCTTTCGGCACAGCAGATACAGGGGTCGATGGCCGCAAAAATCAAGGGGACATCGGCGATAAAGCCATTTTTTAGCATTTTAATGGTGGCCGCATAATTACCGAGAGTCGGAGCCCTAACTTTTAATCTCTCCGGTTTTTCTGTGCCGTTGCTTTTAATATAGTGAATATTTTCTCCTCGGGGTGCTTCATAGCGGCTAACGACTTCGTTGGATTTTGGTCGCCTGGGGGCCCGGACAGCAATCGGACCAGTGGGCAAATTTTTGAGCAGGTATTCGATAATATTATAGCTCTGGAAAAGCTCTTTTATTCTCACCACCGTCCGTCCTAACACGTCGCCGGTGTCAGCGGTGCAGACTTCAAATGGGACCTCGTCATAAACCGCATAAGGATCATCTTTTCTAACATCCATGGGTACCCCGGAGGCCCTCAAGGTAGGCCCGACGGCGCACAGAGCCAGGGCATCTTCCTTAGAAAGATAACCAACCCCAGCTAACCTGGCCACAAAGCTTGGTTCGGTGGTGCCAAGGTTTAAATAATATTCACTTCTCTTTCGTAAAACCGATAAAGAATCAAGAATATTTTTCACCTGAAGCTCATCCAGGTCACGGCGCACTCCCCCTATCGTGTTAATGGCATAATGGACACGATTACCGGAAATAATTTCCAGAATATCCATGACAATCTCGCGGTCACGCCAGACATACATGAAGAAACTATCAAAGCCTGCTTCATGACCGGCCACCCCCAACCACAGCAGATGGCTATGAATCCTTTCCAGTTCGGCCACTAAGGTTCGGATATAAAGTCCGCGTTTGGGCGCCTGAATCTCCATCAGCTTTTCAACTCCCTGCACATAACAGGTGGTGTGAGAATGAGAACAGATGCCACAGATGCGCTCCATGAGATAAATATTTTGAATCCAGGTTTTACTTTCAGCCAGCTTTTCAATTCCTCGATGATTATAACCCAGCCGGAGATCGGCCTCGCGGATAATCTCTCCATCGACGGTTATCCGCAGCCCAATAGGTTCTTTTAAAGCTGGGTGCTGTGGGCCTATCGGTATTTGAAAATTCATTTTTTGCCTCCTGGAATGACTTCAGCTGGACGTTCGAATTTCCAATCTTTTCTTAGGGGATAGTTCCCTGCAGGCCAGTCATCAGGCAGGAGAAGAGGTCGCGGATCAGGAATATTTTGCACGTTAAGGCCTAACATATCCTGAAGCTCACGCTCATAAAGAATGGCTCCAGGAATTAGCTGGCAGATACTCGGCAGTGAAGGATTATCTCTGGGAATTTCAGTCCTGATAGTAAATGAACAAAAATTATTAGCAAAATGGTAAAGGATTTCAAACGACGGCCCCAGGTCGACGCCGCTAATGGTCGAAAGGTGGGTGAAGCCCTGTTCGTTTTTAAGCCAGCTTATAGTCTCGAGCAGGTTGTCCACCGCCACCTTTAAAAAAATACGGCGGGGAGCCGGATTGGCAATATTTAAAATTTTTTCTTTAAGTCCTTCTTTAGCTTTTTCTATTAAAATCTGGTCATTCATCTTAACCTCAAAAATCAAAGTTTATTCAAAAGCTTAACCACCGCATCGATGACCGCATCTGGCCTAACCGGGCAGCCGGGAACATAGACATCCACCGGAATCAGTTGGTCAATTCCACCAATCACATTATAAGCGCCCCGATAAACGCAGCCGGACATGGCGCAGGCTCCAGCAGCAATGACAAATTTTGGTTCCGGGGTCTGTTCATAAATTCTTATTAGTCTATCTTTCATCTGCCGGGTAGCCGGGCCGGTGCAAATAATGACGTCAGCATGACGGGGGGTAGCTTTAAGCAGGATGCCAAAGCGTTCTACATCAAACCGAGGGGTCAGGGCGGCCACTACCTCGATATCGCAAGCGTTACAGGCGCCGGTATTAAGATGGAGAATCCAGGGTGATTTAAGCCGTGACCAGCGGGTAAGTTTTGTCAGCATCTCAGCTCCTTGTTATCAGGGCCAGGATCGCCAGAAAGATCGTGGCCAGATAAATTATAGCAAAAAATACTATTTTTCCCATCGGAACAGTAGATATTACTAAAGCCGCCACATGCATAATGGTGAAAAACAAGGCAAAGGTGTAAAACAAGCGGAAGCCAAACTGAACCTTGACTCCCGGGATGTCTTCGCCGCAAGCGTAAGTGGACAATTTTCCCTTAGAGGGTTTGAGTCCAGGGGCCATCTTACGCCCCAGGGCATAGAGCAAAAAGGCGAAGGCCAGGAAGAAAAAGAAGGCAACCGGAGGTGAAAGCAAAAACTCTAATCCTCTCATGGTCATCCCTTCAATTTAGAAAGTAGCCGAACATCGAGGCTTTTATTCTTTTTATAAATATTTATTATCAGGGCTAGGGCCGTAGCCACTAAACTAACTTCGACCACAATGTAGGTAATCACCAGGCTTTGAGCTAGTAGAATGGTATGTTGAACTGCTCCTGTAGCCACCAGGGCCAGGCTTACTCCTTTGCTGATGATTTCAATGGCAATAAAGAGCTTAATCAAATTGCGCATGGTCAGGAGGCAATATATACCTATAAATATCAGAAGGGCTGAGAAAAATAAGTATAAAAACCAGAGGTTACTCATCTTTATCTTCTTCCTTCTTTCGGAATAAAGCCAGCACGGCCAAAACGCCGGCCAGGATGACGCCGATCTGGGCAATCAAATCAAAGGTCCGCTGCTTCCAAAGAACCTGACCAAAAGTTCCTGCTTCTGGGCCGGCCGGCAAGGCGGGTACTTTCAGCAGGAGAGATTTCATTACCAGCCCATCTATAATTAAAAACAGGATGAAAAACAGAGGAAAAGCAATTTTTACCAGCCGGGCTTCCTGCACCTGATCATTTTTCCTGGTCAGAGAAATGGTCAGGGCAAAGAGAACAGTGATTAGTCCGGCCACGACTGAAATCTCGAATACTCCGGCATAGGGAGCGCTGAGCCGGAAGAAAATTATTCCGAGGAACAGGCTGGCCACAGCTAAGGAAAGAGCTGCTTTTAGAAGGTCTTTGGCCAGAATAGCCAGGCCGGCGAAGATGACCAGGCCAACAAGCAATATAATTTGTATTATCATCTCATATTCCCCACATCATCACCTGCTGGACACCCCTGGCCAAAGCTTCAGCCGCCGGGGAAATCCAGGTTTTAAAGACTGGAGTGAAAAATATTCCCACCAGGATGCAGATCAACGCCAGGATAACATTGGCCGCTGACATCCAGAAGGGAGCTTCTTTAATGTGCGACCATTTTTCATTCATTTGGCCGAAAAAGGCTCGGCGCTGGATTAAAAGATAGTACCAGAGAGTTAAAATGCTGGCCAGAATAGCTATTAAGGCATATCCCATTTGTTTAGCTTGGATTAGGGCCATAATAATTACCAGCTTGCTCCAGAATCCAGCCAGAGGTGGGACCCCAGCGATCGAAAGTGAGCCTACCAGATTGGTCCCGGCCGTCAAAGGAACGCGCTTGCCCAGACCACCAAGCTCCTCGAGGTTTCTGGTACCGGTTATATGCTGAATTGAGCCGGAATTCAAGAATAGAAGTCCCTTAGCTACTGCATGATTAAATAAATGGAAAAGGCCTCCGGCAATTCCCAGGGGGGTTCCGATAGCCAGACCGAGGACAATATATCCAACCTGGCTGATAGAAGAGTAAGCCAGCATTCTTTTAATATCTTTTTGGCCAAGAGCCAGAAAAGCTGCTACCACCATGGAAATTGTTCCCAGGGCCATCAACACCTGGGACATGACCGGGGTCATTCCGATAACGCTGTAAATTATTCGGAAGAGAGCATAGACACCCGAAACTTTAATTAAGAGGCCGGACAGCATGGCCGAAATAGGAGCCGGAGCCGAGGGGTGGGCATCAGGAAGCCAGGCATGGAATGGCACCAGAGCCGCTTTCAGACCGAATCCCATAATAAAGAAGGCCAGGCAAACGCCAATTACATAGCGAGCACTGAGATCCTGAAGGCCCCGAGCGACGTCCTGGAAATTTAGGCTGCTGGTCATACCAAAAATGATAGTGATGCTGAGAAGAGCAAAAGCTGAAGCTACTGCTGATAACATTAAATACTTGAAGGAAGCTTCCAGCTCATCGTATCCCAGGCCAAAAGCCACCAGGGCATAAGAAGCTACTGCGGCCACTTCCAGGAAAAGATAAATCGAGAAAAGATCCGGAACTAAAACCAGCCCGTTCATTCCGGCAATCATTACCAGCAGTAGGGCATAAAAATTAGCTTTGTGTCCATAATGTTCTAAGTAATCGATGGAGAACAAGGAAATAGCCAGGCTGACCAGGGAAATAGTAAAGAGCATGAACAAGTTAAAGCTGTCCAGAGCGATCTGCAGATTTACTTTTTCACCCATCCAGCTGATATTCTGAATAATTGAGCCCTGATTAAAAATGGGTTTGATTAGCAAAATGGAATTAAGCAAAAGAAAAGCCAGAGCGGCGTTGGTCAAAACGTCCGGGATTAATTTTTTCGAAATTTTGCCAAGAAGAGGCATAATAGCAGCTACCAATAAAGGTATCACGATAAATGAGAAAACCACCGCTCCTCCTCTATCTTAATAATTGAAGTATAATCCAGATCACAACCAGCAGGCCACCGATAGTCCAGGCCAAATAATTAGCATATTGACCGTTGTGAGCTTTTTGCAAGAGGCCAGTAAGGCTTCGCCCTATGGCTGTGATCACCTTTTCGTAGATAAAATCAATTGGGCGATCAATAAACTGGAAAAGAATCCGGGCTAACCACTGCAAGAATTTAACCCCCTGCTCATACAAATCGAAAAACCTGGCTTCAGATAAGT
Organism: Candidatus Aminicenantota bacterium; assembly: GCA_002877915.1. Classification (GTDB taxonomy): domain Bacteria; phylum Acidobacteriota; class Aminicenantia; order Aminicenantales; family Saccharicenantaceae; genus Saccharicenans. The sequence continues at coordinate 60,032 of PNJE01000009.1, read as the reverse complement.
TATAAAGCTGCTTTAATCCAATAAGCTGATGAATCGGCTCGGAGGCTAAATATGCTTTTTTACCACCCCGATTCCAGCCGTAAAAATGAATACCCAGAGCAATAATTAAACAAAGAATTGAAACGCCGGCTACTGGGTTAAAAAGGTTGAGAGCATGGGTGGTTAAATCTAAAGACCCTTGAGCTTCTGCCTGCCCGGACAGAATGGGCTGGATGAAATTCTGCAAGGGCAATTTGTTATAAACACCAAAAGTAATACACAGGGCCGCAAGGATCAAAATTGGCAGAACAATGGGAGCTTCGCTTTCTTTGGTCTTGGGGATTTCAGTTGACCGGGGGCCAAAGAAAACTGAATGCCCGGCTTTAAGAAAAGAAGCAAAAGTGAAAATAGCTCCGACCCAGGCGGCTATGGCAAAGATAGGATAACCTGTTTCCAGGGCTCCATGGAACACCATTTCTTTGGAAACAAAGCCGTTAAGCGGCCAGACCCCGGAAATAGCCAGGGCACAAACAGAAAAACCGAAGGCGGTCCACGGCATTTCCCGGGCTAAGCCACCAAGTTTTTTGAGTTCAGTAGTGCCAGCGCGATGTTCGACTGAACCGGAGCTCAAAAAGAGTCCGGTCTTGTACATGGCGTGATTGATCATATGGAATATTCCACCGGCAATTCCAATTGGAATGGCTGTCCCGATTCCCAGAATCATATACCCGACCTGACTGATAGCGTGAAAGGATAAAAGCTTTTTAAAATCTTTTTGAATCAAAGCCATAAAAACGGCCAGGACAATGGTGGCTGCCCCTATAATCATTAGAACCATTGCCATTGAGCTACCAACTTTTAGCTGGAAAAAATCCAGCGATATCCTGGCCAGGAGGTAAATCCCTAACAACTTTTCAAAAGAAGCCGGCATAAAAGCCATGAAAGTCACCGGGGCATCGAGAGCCGCATCGGGAATCCAGGTGTGAAAGGGCATCGCCCCGGCTTTGCCAATAGCGCCAATCATCATCAGGATAAAAGCAGCGACCGCCAGCCCATGAGGTTCTACGTGAACCTGATTCATCGTTAAAGTGCCGGTTGAAGCCCACAGCAGACCTATGCCCAGGATCATAGAAAAATCACAGAAACCGCCGATGATCAGCGATTTGACTGCCGTTCGATGGGAGGTTGGCTTCAGGCCGATGGTCACCAGGGCGTAAGTGGTTATCAGCAAAGCTTCCCAGAAGAAGATTAGCAGGATGAAATTATTTGATAGAACTGCTCCGTTGGAAAAAGCCGCAGCCAGAAAAACATAGCCATAATATTCCCGCACCCGCGGGTGGTCTTTCATTTTGACTGTAGAGTAAAGGCAGATGAGAAAGAGAAAACCCGATAGGGCTAATAAGATGAAGGCTGAAAAATGGTATAGTCGGAGATCAAAATTAATTCCCATTCCTAACCAGTTGGTAGTCAGGGAGAGCTCTTTAAGCGAGAACAGGGCGAATCCTAAATAAAGGAGAACAGTTGAGCTTATAACCGCCAGGACTTCCCGGACGAACCTGACCCGGGTCGGAATTAGAAAAAATAAAATTGCCACGGCCGCCGGAAAAATGATTGGCCATAAAAGAGTCATTGCCGTCATTTTAACCACCAGCTGATCTGAGTTGTGGCCATCTGGACGAGCTTCATGGGATAGGCAATAAAAAGGCCAGCCAGGATAGAAAGTACCGCCAGAACGCTCACCACTCCCACCATTGATGTTGTTTTTTCAGGAGCAGAAATCTTGAGGTCGCCCAGGAAGACCAGGGCGAAAACCCGCATTAAGTAAAACATGGTCAGCACAGCAGTGAATAGGGCCAGAGCTGCTACCCAGACCTGATTGGCCTGCACAGTTCCCAAAATCACCAACAATTTAGAGAAAAAGCCGCCCAGTGGCGGAAGACCGATTACCGAAAAAGCACAGATTAAAAAAGATATAGCGGTAATGGGCATGGTTTTAATTAATCCGCCCATTTCCCTGATGTCCCTTTTGTGAGTTGAATGAATTACTATACCGGCGCAGAGGAATAGGCCGGCCTTAGCCAGTCCGTGCATCAGAATATAAAGTAAACCACCGGAGATAGCCGTTGGATTAGCTATGCTTAAGCCAAGGAAAATATAGCCAATCTGGCTTATAGTGGAATATGCTAAAATTCTTTTAAAATCATTTTCTACGGTTGCGGCTCCAGCCGCTACCAGGCTGGAAATAACCGCCATCAGAATGATAGCTTGCTGCCAGCCTTCTGGAATTTTAAAAGTATAAAGAAAAAGGCGGGCATAAGCATAAACTCCAATTTTTACCAATACAGCTGCGTGCAGTAAAGCGGTCACGGTGGTCGGGGCGACACCGGCGTCGGGCAGCCAGGTGTGCAGTGGCACGGTGGCTGATTTAGAAAACATACCGAATAGAATTAGAAGTACAGCGCTTCCAGGAATGGCCACCCCCCGCATAGCGACCAAATTGAAGGTTCCAGTCTGGCCGTAAATAATAATAAAGCCAAGGAGCATAACTACCGCTCCACCAAAGGTCATCAAGAAAGCTTTATCAGCTTTGAGGACATAATCTTTCTGACGATAAAAACCAATCAACCGCCAGCAGGCAATGGCAATTATTTCCCAGAACAGGTAAATGAACACCAGATTAGCTGAGTACACCAGCCCCATCATCGAGCCGATGAACATGATGACCATCAGGTAGTATTCATTCTGATTTTCATCATGATGCATGTAGCCGAGCGAGTAGATTATAATAAGGAAGCCAATGAAGGAGGAGACGATGGACATGAAAATGGAGAGCGGGTCGATCACTAAGATAAAATCCAATCCCAAAGCCAGGCTCTTACTGAAAATTATCTCCCCGCCTTTCAGTGCCTGAGGGATGAGGGTCAGTGGCAGAGCAGCCGTCAATCCACCGATGAGCACCGACCAGATAGACCTGAGTCGGGGTGAGATAATTCCAGCCAGAGGAACCAGCAATGAACCCAAAATCGGAATAAAAATGGTAAGGAGGCTTATAGTCTCTACTTTCATGAGAAAGTGAGTATATTAAAATAAAAAAGTAATTGTCAAGAATTTATCCTAGAAATTTTTAAAGAAAATTCACAATAATTTATCGGACATTTTCACAGGAAAAACTCAATTTTTTCACAGGTCAAGGGACAAGGAACTGCAAAATTTTTAATTTTATTGTTTTTTTAAATCTGCTAAAATTCAGGTAAATTAAAAGGAAAGAGGAAAATATGGCCATAAGCACGATAGAAGTTAAAACGAAAAAGCAATTAAAGGTCTTTATTTATCTTCCCGAAAAGCTCCACCGGGGGCGAGAAAACTGGGTCCCACCTATTTATATGGATGAGTGGGCCTATTTTAATCCAAAAAAGAACAAAGCCTTTGAATATTCTGACACCTTGATGCTTCTGGCCGAAAAGGACGGAGAGGTAGTGGGCAGGATTATGGGGATAATAAATCGGCGCTACAATGAGGTACGTCAGGAAAAAACGGCTCGCTTTGGATATCTGGAGTCAATAAAAGATCAAGAGGTGGTCCATGTTCTTCTCAGCCAGGTGGAACAGTGGGCCAGAGAAAAGGGGATGACCAGGATAATTGGCCCCTATGGATTTTCCGATCAAGACCCGGAGGGATTCTTGATTAAGGGCTTTGAACACCGGGCCACTATTGCTACCTACTACAATTTCGAGTGGTTACCGGAAATGGTGGAAAAGGAGGGCTATTATAAAGATAATGATTATTTTGTCTATAAAATAGAAATCCCCAAAGAAATTCCTGAGCTTTACTGTCGGGTTTCAGAGAGAATCCTGAAAAAAGGCAACTTCCAGCTTCTAGAATTTAAAAATAAGAAAGAAATCAAACCTTGGGTCAGGCCAATACTTTCCCTGATGAATGAAACTTACATCGAGAGCAACATTTATGGTTATGCTCCTTTGGATGAAAGAGAAATGGATGCTCTGGCCAAAAAATATCTTCCTGTCCTTGATCCCAGGTTTGTTAAGGGAGTTTTAAAGGATGGGCAGGTAGTAGCTTTTATTGTTGGTATTCCTGATCTGACGGCTGGAATTAAGAAGGCCCGCGGTCGTCTTTTTCCTTTTGGGATATTTCACATCCTGCGGGCCAGCAAGAAGACCAAGCAGCTTGATTTGCTGCTGGGGGCAATAAAAAAAGAATATCGCGGTCAAGGATTGGATGCTCTAATGGGAATGGCCATGATTTCTTCGGCCCAGAAGGCTGGTTTTGAAATCATTGATACTCACCACGAGATGGAAACTAATGTTCGAGTGAGAGCCGAAATGGAAAGAGTCGGAGGACAGGTTTATAAAATTTATCGGGTTTACCAGAAACCGCTTCTGTAATTTATGAGTATGAATGAGCCGAACCTTAAGCGTGGCTCATTTTAAGCCTTTTTCTTTTTTTATTAGAGCCTAAAAATTTGCCTTTATCAAAAATAATTCTGAATTAAGTCAGAATCTCTTTTCTGAATTAAAGATAATTTTCAGAATTATTTTTTAAAAAGGCCAATAAATTAGCACTTAGTGCCGCCAGGTACTTATTAGCCCAAATTTAGTTAATAATTTTGAACTTATTTTACCTCAGCCCAATTACTTCCCCAGCCGAGATGGACTTTTAGAGGAACGCTCAGAGAGCAGACGTTTTCCATATTATCTTTAACCAGTTTTTCTACTGGTTCTTTCTCTTTTTCAGGTACTTCAAATACCAGTTCGTCGTGCACCTGTAAAATCATATTGGTCTTCAGCCCGAGACTTTTTATTTGCCGGTAAATATTAACCATGGCCAGTTTTATTATATCGGCGGCGGAGCCCTGAATAGGAGTGTTGAGAGCCATTCTCCTTCCGGCTTGAAAGATGTTCTTATCCGGGCTTTTTAATTCTGGAATCGGTCTCTTCCGTCCGAAAATAGTTTCGGCGTACCCTTTTTCTGTAGCAATCGCTACCACTTTATCAAGATATTCTTTAACTTTCTGATGTTCTTGAAAGTAAAGGTCAATAAATTTCTGGGCTTCAGCAGTAGAAGTCTCCAATTCTTTCGCCAGCGAGAAAGCCGAAGTTCCATAAATAATACTGAAGTTAATAATTTTTGCCCGCCGGCGCATTTCTTCAGGAAAAAGATCAACCGTCGGACCAAATACCCGCCGGGCAGTCTCTAAGTGAATATCCAGGTTGCTGCGGAAGCTTTCCTGAAGAACCGGGTCCCCCGACAGGTGAGCCAGCAGTCGGAGCTCTATCTGAGCGTAATCAGCTGAGAGAAGGAGATGGCCTTCCTCTGGAATGAATGCCTCTCTTATTTTTTTGCCCATCTCTCCCCGGGCTGGAATATTCTGCAGGTTCGGGTCGGACGAGGATAATCTCCCGGTAGCGGCAATGGTTTGGTTGTAAGAAGTATGAACCCTTCCTGTTTCCGGGTTGACCAGGTCAATTAGAGAATCTGTGTAGGTTGATTTAAGCTTGGCTAATTGCCGGTATTCGAGCACCGCCCCGGCCAGAGGATGAAGTGGGGCCAGCTCTTCCAGAATTTCTGTAGCGGTAGATAAACCCTTAGTTATTCTGGTCTTTTTTGAAGCCGGAAGGTTTAATTTGTAGAATAATACTTGACTGAGCTGTTGGGGGGAATTGAGATTAAATTCCTGCCCGCTCATTTCATAAATCTGTTTTTCCAGCTGGCGAAGTTTCTTCTCGAGTTCGGCCGAAAGGGTCCGCAATCGCTCGAGATCAACTTTAATTCCTCTGATTTCCATTTCTGCCAACACTTCAATCAGTGGCCGTTCTATTTCTTCATATAGTCGGGCTAATTGTTTTTTTTCGATTTCTGGCCAGAGGACTTCGCTCAACTTAAGAGCCAGGTGTGCATCCTGGCAGGAGTACTCAGTCACCTTTTCTATCGATGCCTGGTCAATAGTCTTTTGTTTTTTCCCTTTCCCAACTAAGCTTTCGAAAGGCAACTTGGCTTCTCGAAGATAATAGGCCGCCAGCTTATCCAGACTGTGCTTTCCCCAATTAGGCTCGAGAAGATAAGAAAGCACCATGGTATCATGGCTTATACCTTGAAGCTTAAGTCCTTCTCTTTTAAGGACGATATAATCATATTTAATATTCTGCCCGATTTTTTTCAGAGCGGGATTCTCCAAAACACTTCTCAGCTCAGAAAGAACATAGTCCGCAGGTAATTGCTCGGGAGCCAGGGGATAACTGTGGCGAAGGGGAAGGTAATAAGCTTCGCCGGGTTGAAGGCAAAAAGATATACCTACCAGCCTCGCTCTGGTGGGATAAAGGCTGGTAGTTTCGGTATCGAGAGCCAATCGGCTGGCCTGTTTTAGTTGGTTTAATAGCCGGATAAAATCCTCGCGGGTAAGGATGGCCGAAAACTTTTTATTAGCTGATGTATTTTTACTTACATATTGGGAAATTAAGGAAGTGAATTCCAGTTCCTGATATAAACGGAATAAAGTATCTTGATCTGGTTCAGAAAGGCGAAATTTCTCCAGCTCTAATCCTAAATTTAAATGGTCTTCTACTCTCACTAATTGCTCGCTGAGATCCAGAAGTTCCAGATTTTTTTTCAGAGCTTCTCTTATTTTTGGGTTTTTTACTCGGTCGAGGTTTTGTTTGAGGTTATTAAGTGAACCGAATTCCAGTATCAGATTTCTGGCTGTTTTTTCCCCTATTCCTGGAACGCCTGGGACATTATCCGAAGAATCTCCCTGCAGAGTCAGGACGTCCGTGACCTGTCCAGGACGGACCCCAAATACATTTTCAACCTGGTCAATTTTTTTCCCTTTTAAGGTTTTAAGGAATTCAGGATTTATCTGGCCATCGACAAGGTAGATTTCCTTAGCCGGATTGAAAACTGCCACCAGGGGCCCAACTACCTGCAAGAGATCTTTGTCGGTAGTCACTATTACCACCGGTATTTTTTGCTCTACCGCCAATCGGGTTAAGGTGGCCAGGACATCATCAGCTTCATAATCTGGGTATTCAAAAAGAGGAATCCGCATTGCCTGGATAACCTGTTTTAAGACGGGGATCTGAATGGTCAGGTCTTCAGGCATTGGACGGCGCTGAGCTTTATATTCCTTGTAAGCCTCGTGCCGTAAAGTAGGCTTCCCGGTATCAAAGACTATCCCCAGATATTCGGGATTTTCTTCTTCCACAATTTTTTTTAGGGTGTTTATGAAACCATAAATGGCATTGGTGGGAAAACCGGCTGAATTAGAAAGCTTTTGAATAGCATAATAAGAACGATAGAGTAAAGAATGGCCATCAATTAAAAACAATCTTTTTAAATTCATTCGATAAACTTATCAAACTTCCCTTCTACAATTTCATCCAGCACTTCTGCATGGAGATCATCCACCAGACGTTGGATTATATTTCCCAGATTGGGCTGATTGAGGTGGTCAACGTAAGATACTTTTTTGCTCGCTACTAATCGGCCGGAGATATAAACCAGGGATTCAATATAATTAAAAGCCGGGCCTTTATCCTGGGTTTGCACCATAAACCTCGCCCCTTTGTATTCAATGCTCGTATTATAACCTTCCATGCCTTCTTACCGTTTCACCTTATTGATTATACTTATCCCGAGGTTGCCTGCAAGTGGGGGCCCTAAGATTTTGAGGGCTATCTTAAGTTGACAACCAGGTCTAAGCTGGTATAATACTTTGTCATAAAAAGGATAAAAGATGATCATTGATGTAAGTGAAATCCCCAAAGAGGGATTACATATTGACCAGGACTTTGACTTCCTTAGTCTGGATCTAGTAGAGGAAGAAGCTGTCTTCCTGGAGCCGGCCCATGCGGTGGTTGAGGTGAAAAAGGTTGGGTCAGATGTGCTGGTAAAAGGCAGAATCACCACCAGGTTAAGCTTTATTTGTAGCCGGTGTCTGCGGCCATTTGAATATAACGTCGATTCTGTTTTTGATCTGGTTTATTTGCCAGAGGAACTGGATGAAATCAAAGAAGAACTGGAAGAAGAAGACTTGGAAAAATTCTTCTATTACCATCAGCAGCTGGATCTTAGAGAAGTGGTGCTGGAACAACTAAATCTGAGCCTCCCGCTCAGGCCGCTTTGCTCTGAGGGCTGCGAGGGTCTATGTCCAGTTTGCGGCCAGCTGATTCAAAATGGCCGTTGCGGCTGTGAAATAAAGGAATCGGACCCCAGGTTAGAAAAATTAAAATCTTTTTTGAGAGATAAAAAATAATGCCAAACCCAAAACGCAGACATTCACCTTCAAGAAAAGGAAAAAGAAGAGCTCATGACCACCTTTCTCTGCCTTCCTTCTCTCTCTGCCCGAATTGTGGGAGCCCGAAGCTGCCCCATCGCGCCTGTCCCGAATGTGGTTATTATAAGGGCCGCCAGGTCATCGAAGGTTCGGAACAATAAACGGCAACAATCATGAGGATCGCAGTTGATGCGATGGGCGGCGATTTTGCTCCGAGGGTAGTGGTGGAAGGAGCTCTGGACGCTGCTCAGCAGCAGGGAGTGGAAATCCTCCTTATTGGTCCGGAAAAAATCCTGAAAAAAGAAATAGAGCGCTTGGATTTTAGGGGAGCGAACGTTACTTTGGTTGACGCCCCTGAAACCATAAGCATGGGGGAAGGGCTGATTTCATTAAGGCGGAAGAACCGTTCCTCGATTTTTATCGGGGCAGAGCTGGTTAAAAAGAAAGAAGCCGAGGCCCTGGTCTCAATGGGTAACACGGCAGCCGTTACTTATATCTCCAAAAAAGTGATGGGAAGCCTGGAAGGAATAGAAAAACCAGGGCTGGCCCTGCTAATTCCTACCTTAAAAGGAGTTTCTTTGCTCATAGATGTTGGGGCAAGCGCCAATTGTACGCCCGAGCATTTGATGCAATTTGCCGTAATGGGGAAAATTTTTATGGAAGTCGCCCTCAAACGTCCCAATCCGACCATAGCTTTAATGAGTATCGGCGAGGAAAAAACTAAGGGCAATGAACTTACTCTGGAAACTTATAAGAGGCTGGAAGCTTCTCCTCTCAATTTCATAGGTAACATCGAAGGTAAGGATATTTATTCAGGGGCAGCCGAGGTCATTGTCAGCGACGGTTTTACCGGGAATGTGGCCCTCAAGGTTTCAGAAGGGGTAGTAGAAACTATGCTCACTATGGCCAGGCGCGAGATAACCAGAAATCTGCTGGCCAAGTTGGGTTTCCTTCTTTTAAAACACCATTTGAAAAAAATTTATAAAAAGATAGACTATTCTGAGTACGGCGGTGCGCACTTGTTGGGAGTGAATGGAATTTGTATTATTGGCCATGGGCGTTCCAACCAGAAGGCGGTTAAAAATGCTATCAAAATGGGGAAAGAAGTAATCGCCGAGCATTTGCAGGAAAGAATTCAGGAAGGCTGGCTGAGATTTGCCCGGGCCAATAAAGGAGTGGTGGCATGATATTTACTAAGCGAGTCGCCTTGATAACCGGGGCTTCTCAGGGCATAGGTGAAGCTATCGCCGAGGAACTTGGTCGGGCAGGGTCCGCGGTGGTCCTGGTGGATATTCAGCGAGATAAATTGGGAAAGGTAGCTGAGAGGCTAAGTAGCGAAGGAATCAAAGCATTGCCCTTAGTTGCAGATGTTACCAGGTTTGACCAGGTTAATGAGGTAACCGAGAAAGCCATTAGGGAATTAGGAAAGATTGATTTTTTAATCAATAATGCTGGCATTACCAGAGATTCCTTGTTGCTGCGGATGAAAGAAGAGGACTGGGATCTGGTGCTGGCGGTTAATCTTAAGGGGGCTTTTAACTTTTCTCGAGCTGTTTTGAAACATATGTTTTCAACTCGGTTCGGCCGCATAGTAAATGTTTCTTCGGTAGTAGGATTAATGGGTAATTTTGGCCAGGCTAATTATGCGGCTTCCAAAGCCGGGCTAATTGGGTTTTCTAAATCGCTCGCCCGGGAAGTAGCTCCTCGTGGGATTACGGTTAATTGTGTTGCCCCGGGTTATATTGCTACCCAGATGACAGAAAAATTGCCAGATGAAGTTAAAAAGGCTTTTCTGGAAATTATCCCCATGAAACGGTTTGGCCTTCCTGTGGAAGTGGCCTGGGTAGTCAAATTTTTATGTTCGGATGAGGCCGCCTACATCACCGGGCAGGTGATCAGTGTCAACGGCGGAATGTATATGTAAAAAATTTTTAGGAGGTAATTATGGAAAGAGAAGAACTTTTGAAGAAAGTTAAAGCTATCGTTGCCGACAAACTGAATATTAGCGAAGATCAGGTCACGGAAAACGCCTCATTCACCCAGGATCTGGGAGCAGATTCTCTGGACACGGTCGAGTTGATCATGGCTTTAGAAGATGAGTTTGGCCTGAACATACCCGATGATGAAGCTGAAAAGCTGAATACCGTAGGGAAAGCCATCGATTATATTCAGGACCATCTTAAAAGCAAGTAATAAAATTTTTCGAGTCATCAATTTTCTCTTTAAAATCCTATGGGGGCCTACTTGAACAAAAAAAGAAGAGTGGTGGTAACTGGAATCGGCCTGGTTTCTCCCCTGGGTCTGGGTAAAGAGGCTAACTGGTCGGCTCTCCTCGAAGGACGTTCGGCTATCAGCCTGATAAGCAGATTTGATACTTCCCGCTTTTCGACCAGAATCGCCGGAGAAATTAAGAATTTTGATGCCCAGCAATTCATTGACCGGAAAGAGACCCGGAAAATGGATTTATTCATTCAATATGCCATTGTAGCTGCTCAGCTGGCAGTCGATGACTCCGGAATATCGGCTGAACAACTAAAAGGAGAGCGGACGGGCGTATATATTGGCTCAGGAATTGGCGGGATAGGCTCTATTGAAGAAACTCACCGAATACTTATGGAAAAAGGTCCCGAGAGAGTCTCCCCTTTCTTTATCATTCAAACGATCATCAACGAAGCCCCAGCCCATATTTCTATTAGATTTGGAGCAACAGGGCCGAATTTATCCAATGCCACTGCTTGTAGCACCGGAGCACATGCAATTGGAGAGGCTTTCCGGATGATTCAAAGTGGAATTGTCGAGCGAATGATTGCTGGTGGAGCGGAAGCGCCAATTACTCCTTTAAGCTTGGCCGGATTCTGCAATATGAAAGCGCTTTCAGAAAGAAACGATGAGCCGGAAAAAGCTTCTCGTCCGTTCGATGCCAAAAGAGACGGATTCGTAATGAGCGAAGGTGCAGGCATAGTACTGCTGGAAGATTTAGAATCAGCTGTTGATCGGGGAGCCAGAATTTACGCCGAATTGGTGGGGTATGGACTTAATGGTGATGCTTACCATGTTACTGCCCCTTCCCCTGATGGTGAAGGTGCGGCCAGGGTAATGAAAATGGCTCTAAAAGATGCCGGTGTCCCGCCTGAAGAGGTGCAGTATATAAATGCTCATGGAACTTCAACTCCTTATAATGATAAAGCAGAAACCGTAGCTATCAAAACGGTTTTTGGCGAGCATGCCTATAAGCTCGGCGTAAGCTCTACCAAGTCTATGACTGGTCATCTTTTAGGAGCAGCCGGAGGGCTGGAAACGGCCATTACCGCCCTGAGTGTTTATCACCAGTTAATGCCGCCGACCATTAACTATGAATTTCCCGATCCAGATTGTGACCTTGATTATGTTCCTGGTAAACCGCGGCCGGCTGAGATTATCTATGCTCTGACCAATTCCTTTGGTTTTGGCGGGACAAATGCCTGCCTGCTTTTAAAAAAATTTGAGAAATAAAATTAAGCTAAGAAAAAAGAGCCGTCAGAAAAAGTTTATATAAAAAAAGAGTCGCTCTTTTGGTTTGGCCATCGCCGGTATTTAGGCAGATGACCTAAGCTATTCCCAAAAATTTTAGTTTATTTGACCCAGAATATAAATTTTATAAGGCTAACTAATTTATTTGCCGGCACAGCACCAGCTTAAGAAGAAGTTCTCTTGTGGCTTCAGGGTTGATTTTCTCCGCTTATTTCCAGAATAAGGCGGTTTTTCTCAGAGCGCTGCTCACCGATGCTGGTAACTCTGATGGCTGGTTCATTAACCACCACGCATTTATTTTCACAAATTCCACAGCCAACGCAGGTTTCAACATTGACGAAAGGTGCCAGATTAGAGACTACCTTGCCTTCTGGAGTCAAAGTTTCTACTTTTATGAGCTGGATGGCTTTAGGCGAAACTGGACAGTGTTCTTCGCAAACAATGCAGGATTTGCCGAGGGCATAGGGCAGGCAACGGCTTCTATCAACCCAGGCCGTTCCGATTTTTACCTTGGTTTTTTCTTCGATAGTTAATTCACGGATAGCTCCGGTCGGGCAAACCTGGGTACAGAGTGAGCAATAATATTCGCAGTAACCGATCTTAGGTACCAGCACCGGGGTCCAGATTCCTTCTGGACCGGCTTCGGTTAACGCTGGTTGCAAGCCGTTGGTCGGGCAGGCCTTGAGGCACTCACCGCATCTTACACACTTAGTTAGAAATTCTTCTTCGGGCAAGGCTCCGGGCGGTCGGATTAGAGCTGGATAAGAACGTTGCCGATGCCAGGTTATTTTAAAAATAGGGGCGATCAATAAAGCGGTCAGCGAAGATAATAAAACTTTCCTGCGGCTCAGATCGACTCCTTTTATTTTTTCCGCTTGCCATCTTAGAGGGAAGCTAATAGCTCCGGTCGGGCAAATAGCGGCACAGGTGTCACAATAAATGCACTCCGAACTTCTCCATTTGTCGGCTGGATAAGGTTGGGCGTTAGTTTCGCATTGAATAGAACAAAGGTGGCAGTCGATACATTTATCCGGATCAATTTTCAGTTTAAACAAATTGAACCTGGAAAAAAGGCCGAGTAAAGCTCCAGCCGGGCAGAGGTAGCGGCACCAGAATCTTTCTTTCCAGGCATTAAGAGCCAGGGCAATGAGGAATATCAATCCAATTAAGAAGGCATTCTGAAAGACTCCATTTAGGGCCAGATTTCCCATAGCCTGCCCGATATTTTGACCTAAGGTTTTAAGACCCAGGGCATAAGCCAAGTTCCCTGATTGCAGTAAGATCTGGTTTAAAACTGGAGATATATACACGCTGAATGACCGATAAAGGAAAGACAAGGGGTCAAGATAGCCAGCGAGATTAACGCTCAAAATGGAAGCCACCAGAATTATTATCAGAATAAAGTATTTAGGAGCTAAAGACATCTGGTCATCTCTTTTTGGCCGCAGCCAGCGAGTCTTTTTGAAAATAAAAGAGAAAAATTGGTGCAGAGCTCCCAGCGGACAAACCCAGCCGCAGACAAATCGCCCGAATAAAAGGGTCAACAGAAGAGTGATTCCAGAGTAAAGCAGGGCGGCAAAAATTAATCGGGAACCAATAAAAGTGGTCAGCGCTAAGAGAGGATCAAAATGGAAATATCTTTCCACTGTGGTTTTGAGATAATCTTCGCCCGCATAATGTGTCTTGAGAAAGAGAATAAAAAAAAGACTGAAGAATACCAGTTGGGAAAAAATCCTTAAATGCTGAAGCCAGAAATACTTTTTAGATTTTTCTCTTTTCAATTTTGACTTTCTCCAGCTGATTTTTCCCCAGGCCTCTTTCTTGAGCCAGTCTTAAAAAAAGAAGGTCCTGGGGTTTATAATCGAAGAAAGTTGCCCCATAAGCATCGACCGCCACTGGGTCGATTCCAGCTACCACAGTTTTCATAAGTTTAGTATCAGAGATTAACCCTCCCTGGGGTCCATTTCGGAAGAGAATTCGATAACCATCGAGAACAGTTAAAGCCGGGCGGAAAAAGGCGGCTAAATCCACCATCGCTTGATCTATTTTTTGATGGAGCTGGTTGCGACTTCCGCCCACCGCTCCCAGCCAGTTTTTCATCCCTAAGGTTACTTTTGACAGGCTGTGGACCTTAGCTATTGGAACATTAATCAACTTGTCGACTTCCATAAAATCCTGATAGACTTCCCATTCTTTAAGCCATTCTCCTTTCAAGGCTACATTCTTCAAGCGCTGGTCTTCAGCGAATAGAACCTTAGCCCCAGCCTGGCTGGCGGCCTCTTGAATGCCAGAGCGAACATAACAACGCTTTGGCTGATTGATCGTGTGGTCTATGACAATTACTTCTTTGGCTCCTGCGTCTAAGGCCAGTTCTACCAGGGCTTTGACTACTTCTGGATTGGTGCAGGCAGCCATTTCTGGCGTTCGGTCCCAGCCAATGTTTGGTTTAATGAGAACTTTATCACCTCGCTTGACAAAACGTTTCATTCCCCCCAGAGCGGCGAGAGCCTCTTTGGTAATAGCAGCTGGTGAATCTCCCTGGACTACAGCCAGTTCCGGCCACCCGGTTGAAGATACTTGAGAAAAAAGCTGAGGGGCTATTTTTGCTGTCAAGCCGGCTAAAAATAAGTTTCTGATAAAATCTCGTCTGTCCATTTTTCTATCCTTTTCCTAAGGATTTAACATATTCTATGATACCACGGAAAAGACCGGTAGCTATAGATTCTCGATACAAATCCGTTTTTAAAGCTTCTTCTTCTTTTGGGTTAGACAAATGCGAAGCTTCCACTAGAACAGCGGGCATCTCGCTGCCGATGAGAACCCAGAAAGGGCCTCCCTTGACGCCGAGATCATCGCGCGGCCCGAAATTTTGCCGCAGTTGGTGGAGAAGACTGTGGTGGATTTTTTCGGCCAGATCTTTGGATTCCTCGTATTTTGAGTTTTTGATAATTTTCTCCACAATTTGCTTTATTTCTCTGATATTTTTATTAGAAGAAGCGTTTTCCAGGGCGGCCAGCTCATTGACTGCTGGATCGGGGCTAAAATTCAAATAAAAAGTTTCTACTCCGGTCCGGTTTTTCCTGGGGCTGGCGTTAAGATGAATAGAGATGAACAAATCGGCCCCTTTTTGATTGGCCAGGGCGGTTCTTTTTTCCAGCGGCAGGGTAAAATCTCCATCCCGAGTGAGGATGACCTCAAAACCTCCTTGAGCTTCCAGGATTTTTTTTAATCTTCGGGCGAGGTCTAAAGCTACATCTTTTTCTTTAAGCCCGGATGGACTAATACAACCGGGGTCAGCTCCGCCATGACCCGGATCCAGTACGATTCTTCTTACCCCCAGGCCCAGCTGCCGGACAAGCGAATAGCCGGAAGTTGATGGGCTGGCTGCCTTTGGTGGTTGTTCTAAGGCATTAGAGGAAGATGAAGAAGCAGCCGGTTTGGAAGAAGAAAGGGAGGGAGCCGGTGTTTTTGGTTTGATCGCCGGGTTACCATTAGAAATATCGATCACCAGCCGGATTGGATTTTTAAGATAGTAGATTTTTTCCTGGCTTTTGAAGTTTGAGGAAAACTCTAAGCTCAGGCGAACAGTGGAAGAATTCTTCTGGCTCAGTTGAATTGATTTTAGAAAGGATGAAGAAAGCTGATAATTTTTTCCCTGTAAGTCCGGAGAGAGCTTGGCCTGATAAAGATCAAGGTAAAAACGGTCAGGATTTTTCAGCTCGGCTGAATAATATTCTCGCACTTTTTCCATCTGGAGCACAATCCGGAAGAAATCCGGGTGTTGGTGATAACGAACGGCCGTAATTTCGGCTCGGGGATCGCTCGGCTCCCGGGCCGAAGACAGGAGTGTTACGAAAATAACAAATGATAATAATAGAAGGCCCGATTTAACCCGCATTAACCTTGTTTTTATATTCCTCTAATAAAGATAAATACCAGCAAAGCTGGCCAAAGGCAACAGAAAAGAAAAATCAGGCCCCGTATTTTTTAAGTTTTAAGGCATGAGCCAGCATCAAGGGCATGATGTGCAGGGAAGGGAATCGGCCCAGCCGGCCCTTGGCACACTCTCTTTCGGTGAAGTGCTCAACCTCATCGGGAGCAGCGGTAGCAGACACAAGAACAAAGGGGTTGGGGTGCCAGGAATGAGATTTTAGGACGGCCGGGGTTGAATGATCGGAAGTAATTACCAGAACATCTGGTTGAAGAGCCCACAGCCGAGGAATGAAGCGATCAATTTCCTCGATGGCTTTAATCTTATCTTCATAACGGCCGTCTTCGCCAGCGGAATCTGTCTTTTTGAAATGAAGGTAAAAAAAGTTGTAGCGGTCATAATTTTTTTCTAATACAGAAAAAATTTCTTCAGTTTCAGGCCCAACGTTGAGGACATCCATCCCTAACAATCGAGTTAATCCCCGATACATGGGGTAATTGGCGATGGCTGCTGGTTTGAAATTATAAATCTCGGTCATCGGCGGGAGATGAGATGGGAATTTAGAGAAGCCTCGAAGAAGAGCATAATTGGCTTTGGGCTCGTTTTTTAAAACCGGTTTAAGCCTTTCCAGGAATTTATTTATAACCGCGGCGGTAAATTCGGCTTCTGGGGCAACAGCCGTTGCCGGAACAGGAGGCTTACCTTCCTTCTGAGGATCAGCATCGGTGAGGGCGTCAGAGAGTCCTGGCCCGGTAATTTTTAAGACAAAGCGATGTTCTTTACCCGAATAAAAAGAAAATTTAACTCCGTCAATTTCCTGGATGGTCTGATTGAGGAAAGCACACAACCTGATATTTTCTTCCGTGGAAATGCGGCCGGCTCGGCGGTCAACAACTATTCCATCCTTAAGAGTGGCAAAATTACCCCGGGCCACCACATCTTCCCGGCCGACTTCAACTCCGGTTCCCATAGCTTCTAAGATACCACGGCCGAGCTGGTAATAAAGAGGGTCATATCCAAAAATGGCCAGATGAGCTGGACCGGAACCAGGAGTAATTCCCATAAAAACCGGGTCCGTTACCCCACATATTCCTCTTTCGAGCCGTTTCGTCCAGATTCGGTTTATGGGCAGCTTCAGTTCAGTGAACCCGTTGACTGGAAGCCCTCCTAATCCATCCATGACCAAAAGGACGATTTTCGAATCTGTTGGTTGGGTTAATTCTTTAGCCAAATCTTCCCATTTCATAATTTAATTATAAACTCTTTGGGAACCAGATTCAACTCTGAGTATTAGATTTGAACCAAAGTCTCAAATTTTAAGTCCAACCTCTTTAACAAAAAGCTACATTTAAGTAAAATAAATTGTAACTTTTCTCCTCCAGAAAGTTGTTAAAAAATAAAAAAATATTTTCTTTAAGGAAGAAGAAAAAAGGGGTAGCGTCTAAATGGCCGAGACCAGGAAAGGCGAGAATCAAATAGAAGAGCAGGAATTAGTTAAACGAGCCCAGCAGGGTGAAGAAGAAGCTTTCACCAAGCTGGTTAAAGCTTACCAGAGCAGAGTATGTGGTCTGGCCATCAACCTGGTCCACAATCGGGAAACGGCTGATGATTTGGCCCAGGAGATATTTTTAAAGGCTTATGTGTCTCTTAAAAAGTTCAGATTTCAATCAGAATTTGGCACCTGGCTTTATCAAATTTCCATAAATCATATTCGAGATTATTTACGAAAACATAAAAAAGAAAAAGATGACCTCCGGCTGGATAATATTCCCGAACTCCGAGCTGAGGATAAAGAAGTGGGGCAACAGATAGCTGAAAATCAAGAAACGGAAAGGCGCAAGGTGCTGTTAAGACAGAAATTGGAAGAAATGCCCGAAAAGTATCGTCTAATATTATCTCTAAGAGATGTCCAGGGATTGAGTTATGAGGAAATTGGAAAGATGTTGAGGCTTTCGCCGGGGACGGTTGATTCCCGGTTGCATCGGGCCAGGAAGCTTTTGAGAAAAAAACTGGCTCCAATTTTGAGTCAGGAAGGAGGATTAAAATGAAATGCCGGAAAGCCGAAAAATTAATTTCTAAACTGGTCGATGGCCGGCTGGAAGAGAAATCTTTGGCCCGGCTTCAGGCCCATCTGGAGGCCTGCCCTTCCTGCACTCATCTGCTAAAGGATTATCAGAGTATGAAACAGTTGCTCTCAGAAAGTCGAATGGAACCGGAACCCTTAGCCAATTTTACTGAATGGTTCCGGGCCAGGTTGGCGAGCGAAGCCCGTCCTTCTGTGTGGGCTGTGGCTGAAAGATGGTATGCCGCGGCGGTGCCGGTTTTTTTAATTATCACTACTATTTTAGTTGGAGCTCTTTTCCTATTTCAACCATCACCAAAAAAATATAGCCAGGCAGAAATGCTCCTCTTTCAGAATCAGAGCCCATTAAAAGAGACGCAGGCATTTTTTGAAGAAGATAAGCCGGAGAGCCGGCAGCTAAAGCTTCTGTTTGCCGGGCTGGAAGGTCAGGAAGCTATTAGAAGAGGGAAACAATGAAAAATAAATATAAGCTCTGGGTAGCTTTATCATTAATTCTGGTATTTGGCTTAGGGATAGTAGTTGGTCTATTCTGGGAGAAATCATTTCTTCAGCCAAGCAAGCAAAAAACAACTCAAAAGCAAGAGCCCTTCCCTACTATGGAAGTTATCTCCAAGGAGCTCCAGCTGACTTCCGAGCAGGAAGCCCGGATCAGGCAGATTTTTAAAGAAAGTGAAGAAAGATTTGATTCTTTCAGGAAAGAAGTGCATCTTCGGTTAAAGGAACTCAGGGACCAATTAAAGAAAGATATGGATAGTGTTCTGACGCCAGAGCAGCAGAAAAAAATGCAGGAAATGATGGACAGATATATGCGCCAGCAAAGAAGAGATTCTTCAGAGCGGCGTGAGGATAAACCTCAAGATCAAATCCCACCTAAAAAGGAGAATAAAGGAGAAGTAAGATGAAGAAGAAAACCTTATTCATCATCATTGCTATCGTAGTAACTATTGGGTTAGTTGTTGGCTTTACTCTGCTCAAAAAGGGTTCCAACAGCAAGCTCAAATATCGGACTGAAAAAGTCAGCCGCGGAGATATTGAAACTGTAGTAACCGCTACCGGCACTTTAAACCCGGTAGTCTTGGTTGATGTTGGCAGCCAGGTTTCTGGCAAGATAGAAAAAATTTATGTAGATTTTAACTCTAAGGTTAAGCAGGGAGAGATTTTGGCTGAGCTTGACCAGTCCCAGCTTGAAGCTCAGATTGAACAGAACCAGGCCAATTATCAAAATGCTGTGGCAACGGTAGATGCAGCCAAAGTAGCGCTGGAAATTGCCCAAAAAAATTATGAAAGGGCCAAGAGTCTGTACGCTAAAAATCTGATTGCTTCTCAGGATATGGACCAGGCGGAAGCTAATTATCTTCAGGCGAAGGCTAATTTAACCCAGGCTCAAGCTCGAGCCAATCAAGCTAAGTATCAGCTTGATGCCAGTAAAGTCAATTTGAGTTATGCCATAATTCGTTCTCCAATTGATGGAGTGGTTGTTTCCAGAAATGTCAACGTTGGGCAGACAGTTGCGGCCAGCTTCCAGGCTCCGGTTCTTTTCCAGATCGCCAACGACCTGACTAAAATGCAGGTTCAATGTTTAGTAGATGAAGCCGATGTGGGCAAAGTTAAAGAGGGGCAAAAAGTCAAATTCACAGTGGAAGCTTATCCTAATGAGACTTTCTGGGGCACCGTTAAGCAGGTTCGCTACGCCGCTCAAGTTTCGCAAAATGTGGTTCAATATACAGCCATCCTGGATGTTGATAATTCCAGCCTGAAACTTTTGCCCGGGATGACCGCTACCTGCTCCATTATTGTTGGAGAAGCCAAAAATGTTTTAAGGGTTCCAAATGCCGCCCTGCGATTTACGCCAGATTTGAAACCGGAAGAGTTACAGAAAATTATGAAAGCCGCCTTTGACGAAATGGCCGCCAGGCGGCAACAGACAGGTGAAAATCAACCGGCTCAGAGCAGTCAGAGAGCTTTTAATCCAGCCCAGATGAGCCAAATGGGTGGAGCCGCTGGAGCAGCTGGTCAGTCAGCAGCCAGAAGGGGTCCTGCCAGGGTCTGGATGCTGGATGAAAAAGGCGATTTAAAGGTGGTATTTCTCAGGACCGGAGTAACCGATGGCAGTTATACTGAAGTTATCAGTGGCAATCTGAAAGAAGGCGATGAAGTTATCCTCGGATTAATGACGGTCTCTTCAAATTCCAGAACCCAGACTCCTCCGCCCGGCGGTGGCTTTTTTATGATGAGAAGGTAATTGTCTAAGATAAACGGGAGATAAAATGAGTGAAAAGATTATTCATTTGGAAAATATAACCAGAGTATATCAGATTGGGGAAACCCAGGTCCAAGCCTTGAGAGGTATAACCTATAGTGTGGATTATTCTGAATTTCTGGCCATTATGGGTCCCTCCGGTTCTGGCAAGTCAACGCTGATGAGCATCCTGGGATTGCTTGATAAGCCAACTTCAGGCAGATATTTTCTGGAAGGAATGGATGTTTCTCAGCTATCCAAAGACCAAATGGCGGCTATCAGAAATAGAAAAATTGGTTTTGTCTTTCAGAATTTTAACCTGCTTTCCCGGACGACTGCTCTGGAGAACGTAGAACTTCCAATGCTTTATGCCAGTGTCGGAAGTAAAGAGTCGAGAGAAAAAGCGATGAAGGCGCTGGAGATAGTCGGCCTCAAAGGCTGGGAGCATCATCGGACTAATCAGCTTTCTGGTGGGCAGATGCAGCGGGTGGCCATCGCCAGAGCTCTGGTCAATGAACCATCGATTATTCTGGCTGATGAGCCGACTGGCAACCTCGATAGCAGGACTGGGGCTGAAATCATGGATATATTTTGTCGTCTTAATCAGGAGAGAAAAATCACTCTGGTGATGGTAACCCACGACCCGGTGATTGCTTCTTATGCCAAGCGGCGACTATATCTGAAAGATGGTTTGATTGTTAGAGAAGAAACCAACCACAGCGCCGAGCAAAGAGCTTCGGCCTCGGGAGGATAAGAATGAAAATTTTTAGAATATTACAGGTTTCTATCCGGGCGTTGACCCGGAACAAGATGAGGTCTTTTTTGACCATTCTTGGCATAATCATCGGAGTTGCCGCGGTGATCGCCATGGTCAGCGTTGGCGAAGGGGCTAAGCAGGGCATTCAGCAGAGATTTGCTTCTATGGGGACCAATCTTCTCTTTGTCTATCCCGGCAGCCGGAACTTCAGGGGCGTGGCTACTGGGGCCGGCGGTTATACCAATTTAAAACCCGAGGATGCCAAGGCGATAGAAGAAAATTGCGATGCTGTCCAGGCTACTTCTCCTTCTATTTCTACCAGGGCTCAAGTTGTTTATGCCAATAAAAACTGGAATACGCAGATTCAGGGAACCGGAGAAAAGTTCCCTTTCATTAGAGATTGGCCAGTAAGTGAAGGTACCTATTTTGATGAAGCTCAGGTAGCTGCTGCCGCCAAAGTTTGTGTTTTGGGAAGCGAGGTCAAGCAGAATCTTTTTGAAGATGAAGACCCGATAGGCAAGACCATAAGGATAAGTAAGATTCCTTTTAAGGTAATAGGTGTTTTGGAATCTAAAGGCGAACAGGGAGGATTTTTTAATCGCGATGACATGATTGCTGTCCCCTACACTACCGTTATGAAAAGGTTGCGAAACGTTGATTACATAACTTCCATAGATGTCTCGGCTGTCTCGGCCGACAAAACAGAGGAAGCCCAGAGACAAATTGAAGAATTGATGAGAGATAGACACCACATAATGCCCGGTTCTGATGATGATTTCCAGGTTCGAAATATTGCTGATGTGGCTCAGAGCGCGGCTGAATCAACTCAGATTATGACCATTCTTTTGGGTTCCATCGCTTCGATTTCCCTTATTGTCGGAGGCATCGGTATTATGAATATCATGTTGGTATCAGTGACCGAAAGGATCAGGGAAATTGGAGTCCGTCTGGCTGTCGGAGCGAGGGAAAGAGATATTTTGCTTCAATTCCTGATTGAAGCAGTTGTTCTGAGTGTAGGCGGTGGTCTAATTGGCATTATCGTGGGGATTGGGACGTCCCGGCTGATGAAATATGTTTCCGTTTTTCAGGGCATAACCACAGTAGTTACACCCGGCTCAATATTATTAGCCTTCATTTTCTCTGCCTCAGTCGGGATATTTTTTGGCTATTATCCAGCTCGCAAAGCTTCCCGCCTCGACCCAATAGAAGCCCTGAGATACGAGTAAAAGTTGATTAGGAAACCTTTAATTTTTTGAAGATATTTATGTTGAACCAAGGTAACTGGAGGTTTTATATGAGCAGAAAGATTCAATTTTTAAGTTTACTTTTGATATTAATTTTTATGATTAGCACGGTTAATTTAGGACTTAGAGCTCAGGAAAAAAAGGTTCTAAATCTAACACTCGAGGATTGTATTATCAGGACGATGAAAAATAACCTGGGAGTTTCCATTCAGAAATTGAGTCCGGAATTAGCTTCATCCGGCGTGGATAAAGCTAAGGAAAAATATTATCCGACTCTCAATTTCGGTTATACCCAGAGAAGGAACAATACTCCTTCTTTTTCCGGACTGGAATCAATCGAAAGCACCATTACCCGGTACAATGATTTGAATGGACAGATTGTTCAAGCGATTCCTTTTGGCGGTAATCTCAGTATCAGTCTCGATACCTATAAGAACTTTACTACCCAGAGTTATCAGACCTGGAATCCGCGATATTACAGCACGCTGAGCTTTAATTTCACCCAGCCCCTCCTGCAAAACTTCGGCTATAACATCAGCAATCAGACTATTATTCTCGCCAAGAATAACTTGGCGGCTTCCGAGGCTCAATTAGAATTGTCTCTTATGAATACCATCTATTCAGCTGAACAAGCCTACTGGAATCTGGTTTATGCCATTGAAGATTTAAAGGTTAAACAACAATCCCTGGAGTTAGCCCAGGAGCTCTTAGAAAAAAATCAGAAATCAGTGGAAATCGGCACTTTGGCTCCTCTTGATGTGCTCAGTGCCGAATCTGAAGTGGCTTCAAGAAAAGCGGATATAATTGCTGCTCAAGCCGCGGTCAAAAATGCTGAGGACCAGCTGAAAACCCTGATGAATATGAGCCAGGAAGAAGAAAAGCAATATTCCTCGATTAATCCAGTCGATCTTCCTGCTATTGAAAAGAAGGAAATGTCCCTGGATGAGGCTTTATCTATTGCCCTCGCCAATCGGCCTGACCTCAGAAATCTCCAGATTAATTTGCAAGCTCAACAATTCAATCTGACGCTGGCCAAGAACCAGCTTCTGCCTGCCCTTAATTTAAACGCCACCTTTTATACTCCTGGCCTTTCTGGAGATAGGTTAGTTTATCTCAATAATAATCCTTTGACCGGAGTAATAGTGGATGTGATCCCGGGACCTCGGAGCAAATCACTGAACGATGCTTTTGGGTTAAAATACAAGAACTGGTCGGTCGGCCTGACCTTGAGCTTGCCGCTGAGCAATGTTGCTTCCAGGGCCAGTTATTCTCAAGCCAGGTTGAATCTTCAACAGGCCGAACTAAATTTGAAGCAGCAGGAGCAGCAGGCCATTCTTGATGTTAAAACCGCCCTGAGAAATGTTCAGGCCAACCTCGAAAGAATAGATGCTTATAAAGCTGCCCGGATTCTCCAGGAACAAAAGCTGGCAGCCGAACAAGAAAAACTGCAGGTTGGGCAGAGTACCAATTACACCGTTCTTCAGTACCAGAGAGACCTGGCGAATGCTCGAGAGTCTGAACTTAAAGCTGTTATAGATTATCGGGTATCAGTAGCTTACCTGGAAAAAGCCCTTGGCCTCAGTCTTAAAAACAAAAATATGAAGCTGGTCGATTTTATTGGCAATTGATTATGATTTTTCGGATGTTTTTCAGTAAAGTGAATTTAAATAAGCTTCTTTTTTGAGGCCGACTGGTTGCCTGCTAACCGATAATAAAATACTGGTAATACCAGAAGGGTCAGAAAGGTCGAAGTAACCAGTCCGCCAATTACCACTACCGCCAGAGGGCGCTGTATTTCTGAACCTGGTCCCTGAGCAAAGAGCAAGGGGACTAGGCCAAGAAGAGTGGTGGCGGCAGTCATCAAGACCGGCCTTAACCTTCGTTGGCCGCCCAGAAGGATAGCTTCTTCGGTTGGTCGTCCCTCAGCAATCATCTGCTGGAAGTAGCTGACCAATACCACTCCATTTAGTACCGCTATGCCCAGAAGAGCAATGAATCCAACCGACGCTGGAACAGATAAATATAGGCCTGAAAGCCATAGGGAAAAGACCCCTCCAATGAGAGCAAAAGGCAGGTTAAGGAGAACGAGAGAAGCTAATTTAAAGGAGTCAAAAGTGATAAATAGAAGGAAGAAAATTAAACCTATGGTTAAGGGCACGATAATCATTAGTCTTTTAATAGCGCGTTGCTGATTTTCAAACTGGCCTCCCCATTCGAGGCGATAACCTGAGGGCAAGCTCACCTGCTGGGCTATTTTTTGCCTGGCTTCGTCCACAAACCGGCCCAGGTCCCGGCCGCTGATGTTAACTTCGATTCCAATTCGGCGGAAGCTTCCCGGCTGATCTGGGATGGACCTTCCACCTGCTCAATAGAAGCCAGCTCGCTGAGAGGAAGGCGATAACCTTGGGGAGTATCGACTAAAATTTCTTTAAGGCTTTCAATTGAGTTACGTTTATCCTCTGGATATTTTACCACTACATCGTAGGCTTTTTCTCCTTCATACATTCTGGTAATTGCCTTCCCCCCGACCGCCGTCTCTACCAGAGAAAGGACATCTGCTGCTCGTAGCCCAAATCTTTTTATTTTTTCTCTATTGACGTTGACCTCGAGATATAGCTGGCCTGATATCCTTTCTACCACAATATCAGTAGATCCTCGAATACTGCCAACCACACCAGCGATTTCCTCAGCCTTGGCTTTTAGAATTTCCAGATCGTCACCAAAGATTTTTATTATCAACTGAGCTCTGGTGCCGGCTACCAGCTCATCTATCCGACAGGCTATGGGCTGGCTGAAGGAATAAGATATTCCCGGGATGTCAGAAATAGCCTGCCTCATTTTAGCGGTAAGCTCTTCTCTATTTCGGGCGGAAGCCCACTCTTTCCTTGGCCGAAGGGCGCCAACAAACCCGGTTTTTTCAACTCCACGGGCTTCAAGAGCTATCCCGGTTTGGCCCGTGCGCGAGACTACAGTCTCCAGCTCGGGGAATTTTTTTAATCGTTTTTCTACTTCCTTGACGATAGACATGGCTTGCTCTAGAGAAATGCCTGGCAGCATCTGAATATCCATATCAAAAGCTCCCTCATCCATTATCGGGAGGAATTCTCGCCCGAGATGAGGAATAATCCAGATTGAACCAGCCAGCAGAAATAAAGTTAGACCAGCCACAATGGCCTTATGATGCAGAGCCCAACTGAGAGAAGAAACATAAATTTTATTCATCCTGTTGATAAGTGGGCTTGGCTTTTCAGCTTTATTCTTCAAAACCAGGAAAGAAAGGCCCGGGATGATTAAAAGGGAGATAAATAAAGAACATAAAATGGCAATGGATAAGGCTAAAGCCAATGGCGAAAACATTTTGCCTTCTATACCCTGCAAGCTTAAAAGCGGCAAAAAAGTCAGAGCAATAATTAATTCTCCGAAGATACTGGGTTTGCGAACTTCAATGATTGCCTGAGAAAAGGTGGCCAGGTCTTTTTGTCCTTTTCCAGTGAGATGTCTTTCTATGTTTTCAACTTGAATGATAGCCGCATCGATTACCATCCCGATAGAAATAGCCAGGCCTCCAAGAGTCATCAAGTTAGCGCTCAGGCCTACCTGTTTCATAACTATAAAGGTTAAAAGGGCAGTCAGGGGGAGGGCCAGTATTACCACCAAAGCACCGCGTAAACTCCGGAGGAAAATGAAAATAATTAAGATAACCAGAATAGCCCCCATCGCCAGAGCATCTTCTATTGTCCTGATGCTGTTCTGAATAATGTCTGTTCTTTTATAAAATGGAATTATCTTAAGACCCGGACCTAACAGATGACTGGAATTAATTTCTTCAACCTTTTTCTCAATTCTCCTGGTGACCTCGCGGCTATTTTCGCCCCTCAGCATCAGCACAATTCCCCCAACGACTTCTTTTTCTCCGTTTTTAATGGCTCCTCCCTGTCGAATTGCTTGGCTGACTTCTACTTGGGCTACTTCTTTCAAGGTAACAGGGATTCCATTTTCGGCTTTTATTACTGTGTTGGCAATGTCTTCTATTTTATTGAACAGCCCGGTCCCCCTAACAATCAGCTGTTGTTCTCCTTTCTCAATGATGTTACCACCGACATTTAAATTATTATTCTGGACAGCGTTAATGATATTCTGTAAGGTCAAGTTATACTTCAATAGACTTTCCGGATTCACTCTAATTAA
Organism: Candidatus Aminicenantota bacterium; assembly: GCA_002877915.1. GTDB lineage: Bacteria > Acidobacteriota > Aminicenantia > Aminicenantales > Saccharicenantaceae > Saccharicenans. Next base: position 33,814 of record PNJE01000009.1, on the reverse strand, counting down.
ATATTGTTTGATATAACCACCGAAAGAATTAACTTCACTTACCCCTGGAATACTCCTGAAAATGGGGGTAAGTACCCAATCTTGGATATTTCTCAACTTGGTAAGATAAGAAACCCAATCTTCTGGTCTTTTAGGCTCGTTGCCTTCCAGGGTATATTGGTATATTTCACCCATGGCCGTGGCAATTGGTCCGAGACTGATTTCAACTCCTTCTGGAACTTTGTCTTTTACTTCGGCTAATCTTTCAAAAACCTGTTCCCTGGCAAAATAAATATCGGTCTTATCTTCAAAAACCGCAGTAATAACCGAAAGTCCAAACCTCGATATCGATCGAAGCTGGGCAAGCTTGGGAATTCCCCGGAGATGGGTTTCAAGCGGAAAGGTCACGAATTTTTCTACTTCAAAGGGGGAATAACCAGGAGCTGAACTCAGAATTTCTACCTGGATATTGGTTACATCTGGGAAAGCATCTATGGGGAGCTTGATAAACGAAAAAATACCAAGAGAAATTATCAACAGGCTGAGGATGATCACAAAAAATCTTTCTTTCAGGGAAAAATTGATCAAATGATCAATCATTTTTACTTACTCCTCTCCAAAAACATTTTTCAGCATTTCTGACTTGAGGATGAAACTTCCGTGACTAACATATCTTTCGCCAGCTGATAAACCGGCCAGCACAGGAATTTTCCCATTTATGGGATGGCCGATTTTTATTTCCCGGATAGCAAAATCTCCCCCGGTTTGTGGCATGAAGACCACGGTTTTCCCTCCTATTTCTTGCACCGCTTCCTCCGAGATAGCCAGACAACTGGTTTCAGGAATTAAAATGGAAGCTTCAGCATACATTCCCGGTCTCAGGTGACCATTCTTATTATTCACTATAATCCGAGCTTTAATTGTTCTGGTGGAGCTATCTAAAAGAGGAGAAATATAAGTTATCTGGCCGGTGAAGCTTTCTTCCGGGAAAGCATTTACCCTGACCAGAGCTTGTTCCCCTGATTGGATAAGTGATACATCTTTTTCCTGTATCCTCACCTCAACCCAGAGCTCTTTAAGGTCGGCTATTTCCATCAGAAGAGCCCCGGCTTCCACATTATCGCCGGTAAGAACTCTGGTGGCGATGACCTGGCCTTCAAGGGGAGAAGTGACGGGATAAAGATTTATATCCTCATTGGAGGCACTGATGTTAATTAAATGGTCAATTTCACCTGGCTCGAGGCCGAGAATCCTGAGCTTTTGCCTGGCTGAATTTAATACTGATAGAGCGGCTGTTTTGTCTTCCTGATCGAGATTCTCTATTTTTTTCAGCCTTTCAGCCGCCAGTCGGAGCTCGGTGATGGCTTCCATAAATTGTAGGCTAAAGAGCCTGGCTACCACTTGTCCTTTTTTTACCAGGTTGCCTTCGTAAGCCAGGAGTTCTTCTACCCGCCCTGATAATCTTGAAGCTAAGCGATAATAATTTTTGGGGTTAAAGACGACCTCTCCCGGAACTTCGAGCTGCCTTTGTATCTTTATGGTTGAGAGCTCGGAAATTTCGATACCAGCAGTTTTGAGGGCTTCTGGAGTGAGATGCACCCTGGAAGGAGTCTGATTGACGTCGGGTTGGTTTTCCTGAGTAGTAGTTAGCTCTTTTTTGGTCCCGCAGCTGAAATTAATAATAGCGGCCAGTAAGAAAATTAATAAATATTTTTTACTTTTAAGGTTTATAGCTGGCATATTAATCTCCTTTCTCTCAATTGCTCAGCCCTATTCATAATCCTCACCGGCTCTTTCTAGCTCGGCTAAAGCACTCAAGTAAAGATATAGAGCTCGGTAATATTCAAGTTCGACCTGGGCTGAACTTCTGTAAAGGTCAAGAAGATTCAAAGAATCGATTTTCCCTAATTGATAATCGCTCAAAGCCTTTTTCAAAGCGGCGTCCATTTCGGTTAGGAGATTTTCTTCGAAGATCTTGACCTGTTGTTCAGCCTGGAGGACCTGGTCCAGGGCTTCTTTCTTTCGGACTTGGTAAAACCTTTCAGTGGCCTGAACTGAAACGAGGGCTTTTTCCCACTCAGCTTGAGCCAATAATTTTTCCCCCTTTAGTTTCCTTCTCGAGAATAATGGGTAACTTAAATTGAAAGAAAAGCCTATAGCTCCCACCCGGTGGCTCGGGGAAAAAAGCCCTAAACTGAAATCTGGCCATCTATCTTTTTCTGCCAGTCTGATTTGCAACTCCGAGCGCCTTTTTTTCATAGCAGCTAATTGGAGAGTGGGGCTGATTTCCCGGGCCTTCTCCAGCTGTATCTCGGTTAGCTCAGGCCTCGGCAGGTGTTGAAGAGGAGAGAGTAGTTTTAATTTTGTCCCGTTTTCTAATCCGAGAAGCAAATTGAGCCGGTAAAAACTGGAAAGCAATTCTCTTTTGACTTCCAGCCAATCGTTCTTTGTCCGGGCTATTTCCAGCCTTAGACGAATAACATCGGTATATGGAACTTTTCCGAGGGCGTAAAGCGAAAGAGCATTCCTTTCTATTTCTTTGAGCCATTCTTGATTTCTTTGAAGAGTTTCTTCTTTGTTTTGATTTAGAAGGCACTGATAATAAGCTTCTTTTACCTCAGAAGATAAAATAATCTTTTCTTTTTCCAGCCTTAACCTGGATTCTAATTCATAATATTTTCCAATTTCATTTTGAAGCTTTAGCTTCCCCGGGAAGGGAAAAGGTTGGGCTAATCCTAAACTATATTCAGTTTCGTTTTTCCTGGCGACCTTAGAAAGTCCTAATCCTTCAGTGCTAAAACCAGCTTCAGCCTCGGGCCAAGCGGTAGCCATCAAAGTTTGAGCCCGGGCTGACTCGATCTCTTGATTCAACATCTGGATAGAGGGATTTTTTTCCAAGGCGATTTGGACAGCCTTCTCAATTGTCAAAGGCAGTGGCTCGGGCGCAGCTATCTGGTGGCTAAAAGCCATAGCCCAGGACAATGATAAAATGTAAAACCACATTTTAACCTCCAGCGAAGTAATTTGATGGTTTGAGTCTGGAGGTCAATCAGGCGGATGGAAAATTGATGGAGTAAATCCTGAAGGTAGGGCTAAGGATAAATTTATGTAAAGCAGGCTGTGGCTTTGATGGTCGGCCTGGCCAAGGTCGAGAAAATTATTATCGAGAAAATTAAAAGCATGGTGAATAGGGCTGGCCAACCGGTGCAATTCTTCATGGCAGGAGAAATCATGAATTACAATATTGGTTAGAGATATTATTGCGGCCAGGAATAGCAGCCAGCGAAGTGATTCTAAGCTCGGCCTCATAATTTTTTAATTTTACTGCTTTTATCTTTCTGAAGTCAAAAACAAATCAATCTTAATTAAAAGCTATCAGAATTAACGAGTGGCCGAAGCGATTTTCTAGAGATTATCTCTTCTTCCCGGATTTAAAAAATTGGGTCTCGAATTACTTTTAGCTTTGAGCTTGGCAATTTTTGTTTCTGCTGTAAGAAGAGGAAAAACATGACCGATAAAGCTGGATTGGGGTTAAACTTAGGCCAAACTTATCCTGACCGAATTTTAGAAGTGGAGAAGATTTCCCAAAAACAAATATTGGCCTCCGGTGGTTTTTTAACTTAAAAATTTAAAAAGTTTTGGCGCTGGATTTTTATTGCATTTTGACAATATAGGTGTTAACATAAAATCAATAAATATTCTGTATTCACTTTTAGCGAGGGCTTTAATGCAAAGAAAGCTTATCCGTCCTAATCTTACCGAAGTCAAGGAAAAAATGACTCAAGAAGCCAAGGAAAGGGAGGCCGCCCGGAAAAAAGTCGCTCCACCAATCGATACTCATGCCGAGAATTATTATTTTCTCAAGCAGATGAATAAAAAGACTCTGATGGCTGTCGTCTTTGCTGATGGCGAGGAGGTAGAAGGCTATATTGAATGGTATGATCGAAATTGTTTTAAACTAAATCGTCAGCACGCCCCTAATTTGTTGATTTATAAGCGGCAGGTAAAATACATTTATAAGCCGGAACAGCTGGAAAGATCCCGGGAGCAAAACAAGAACGAGGATCCTGGTCGGCCTCAAAAAACCGAGACTTCAGACAGCAAAAAAAAATAAATGAAATCTACTAAGATCGGCTTGACTCTTGGGGATCCAGGAGGCATAGGGCCGGAAATCGTCATTCGCCTTTTAGAACACCCTTCAGAACTACCGCCGGCTGAGGTTATTATTTTTGGGCAAAGAGTTATTCTAGAAAACTGGTCAGAAAAGCTCGGGCATAAAGCTGATTGGTTAAACCGAGTGCTGGCCCAGCAGAAAATAACCATAAAAGAAATAGGGCGCCCCTTAGATGAGGTCGTCTGCGGAATGCCCTCAGCTGAAAACGGGCTGGCTTCTTTTTATTTTTTTGAATCAGCGGTCGAAGCGGCTCGGAAAGAAGAAATTAAGGCCATGGTAACCGCTCCTGTATCAAAAACTTCCTGGCAGTTAGCTGGTATAAAATATAGAGGGCATACTGAGTATTTGGAAAAATTATATCCCCACGCTATTATGAGTTTTTGGTCAAATCGGCTGCAACTGGCTCTATTTACCCATCACCTTCCACTGAAAGAAGCGATTGATCGAGTTAAAAAAGAATCTTTGGTAAATTTCATCATTAACCTTGACCAAAGCTTAAAACTTTGGAATTTAGGGATAAAAGAATTCCTGATGTGCGGTTTGAATCCTCATGCCGGTGAGGGCGGGATTATGGGATTGGAAGAACAAAATGAAATAATTCCGGCGGTAATTGAAGCCAGAAAGCGGAAGATTAACCTTAATGGTCCTTTTCCACCTGATACCGTTTTTCTTCAGGGGGTTGACCGACCAGATAAACTAGTTATCTGTTTATATCATGACCAGGGCCTGATTCCTTTCAAACTTATTTCTTTTCAATCAGGGGTCAACCTTACCCTGGGGATGCCTTTTATCAGGACTTCTCCTGATCATGGGACAGCCTTTGACCTGGCCGGGAAGGGGCTGGCCAGCTATTTAAGCTTGAAGGAGGCGTTGTGGTTAGCCTGGAATGCCTCCAAAGTTAAAGAAGGATAAAATACTTGGCCTTTTCCACATAAGTTAAGCTTATTACGAAGTGAGAATTAGTTCTTATCATTATAAACCATCTTGAATCAGCCATCTTCCTGCTAATCTGGCGATAATGATTGGAAGTTTCATTTTTGATATCTGAAAATTTGCTGAATTTTTTATTGATTATAAGATATCAGCTTTATCTTCGGGTGACTGGCGTTATTAAGTTCTTAGATGCCTTGATTCCAGAGAAAACTAAATCTTGTTAAAAGTGGTTCTTAGATAATTAGAGATAATCAGAAGCGCCTTTTTTTGAGTTCGGCCTGGATTTCTCTTTCTACGTCCCTTTTCTTAATATCCTCTCTCTTTTCATAGATTTTTTTGCCGCGGCCTAAAGCCAGTTCGATTTTTACTAATCCCCGATCATTGAGATAAACTTTGAGGGGAATGAGGGTCAGACCTTTTTCTTGGACTTTGCCGGCTAATCTTTTTAATTCCCTTTTATGAAGGAGAAGCTGGCGGGGTCGGAGAGGCTCATGATTGAAAATATTGGCCGCATTATAAGGGCTGATGTTACAATTTAATAGAAAAAGTTCATGGCCGTTAAAATCGGCGTAACTTTCCTTCAAGCTTACTCGTCCTTCTCTTATGGATTTAACTTCGCTTCCAGTCAGAGCAATTCCAGCTTCAAAAGTTTCGAGGATTTCATAATTATGATAGGCATTTTTGTTGGTGGCCATAATCTTCATCAGGCTTCTCCAGTTGACTCGGGCATTAAAACTTTTACCCGGAGTAAACTCAGGTGCCGTTTATTCATTTTTTCTACGGCCACTTCCAGATGGTTCACTTGGACGACAGCTTTTTCGGTTGGCAAATGGCCGTAGTGATAAAGGAAAAGACCAGCCAGGGTAGTGTAATATTTATTCTCTGGCAGGTTAAGATTTAGAGTTTCGTTAATTTCCTTAATGGCGGCAGAACCTTTGATAATAAATTCCCCCTCTTTTATTTTTTGGTACCAGCTTTCTGTTTTCCGGTCATATTCATCTTTGATGTCGCCAACGATTTCTTCTAATATGTCTTCGAGGGAAACAATCCCTTCAAAGCTTCCAAATTCGTCAACGACCAAAGCCAGGTGGATGGCCTTCTCCTGCATCTGCAGCAATACTTTTTCTATGCTGGCAAGTTCTGGCACAAAGAGAGGTTGACGAAGCCAGTCCTTAAGATTAAATCTGCGGTCAGACTGAAAAAAGGTCAGGAGGTCCCTCGAATGAAATAAGCCTTCAATATTATCAATCCTTTCCCTGTAAACGGGGTAGCGAGAATGACCGCATTCTCGAACGAGGGTGATGACCTCTTCTAAAGAAGAATTTATTTCCAGAGCCCGGACTTCTGTTCTGGGAATTATTATTTCTTTAACTGGACGGTTACTTAAGTCCAGTACCCCGGTCAGCATTTTCTGGCGAAACCGGGATAAGCCCTGGCCGCCCGAAGTAATTATTACTTTAATTTCTTCTTCACTTAACGGACGACCGAAAATCCGGCCAGACCTTTCTTCTGGGGGTAAAATAAGCGAAGGCAGAAGAGAAAAAAGTTTGGTCAAAGGATAAAGGAGCATGGAAATTAGTCGGATAGGATAAATAAAAAAAGAGGCTGTTTTAATTGGCCGGTGGGCGGCAATAATTTTAGGATTAATTTCGGCGAATAGCAAAATCAAGATGGTGGTTGCCAGAGTTGCCATCAGAATAGCTTTACTCTGATCAGAATAAAGGCGGACAAAAATAGAGGTGGCTAAGGAAGCAGCGGCCACATTGGCCAGGGTATTACCTATCAAAATGGTCGCCAACAGTTCATTGAGGTGCATCAGAGTTTTTTTAATTAATCGAGCTCGTTTTGAACCTTTTTGCTCCAGGTACTCAAGAGTATAAGGATTCGTCGAAATAAAGGCAGTTTCAGAAGAAGAAAAGACCGCGCTCAAAATTAAAAAAAGCAGAAAAAGTCCAACTTGAATTAACATCGGTGGTCAATTAAAATTCAGATCCAACTTTCAGGTCTTTCCAGCAGCTTAGAAGAGTATGGTCAAGACGGCTGCTGATTTTTTGTGGGGGGAGGCAGCTGGAAGCAGATAGCTCGCTTATTATCAGCTCCCTGGCTTTTTCCATCATTTTTTTTTCTCGGAAAGAAAGGGCCTTAGTCTGACTTAAAAGGTAAAGAGTTTTATAAACTAAGGCGATATCCTCTAATTGCCCGGATTTCATCAGGTCGAAATTTTCTTTATATCGATCCTTCCAGTCTGAGCCAATATCAACCGGACATTTCTTGATGAAGTTAAAAAAACGATTTATCCCCTTTTCTGAGACTGGTCGCCGGAGACCGATTTCCCGGGCGGAAGAACTGGGTATTACCACCAGAGTATTATTGCAGAGCAACCGGATGTGAAAAGTTCGGAACGATTGACCATTATAAGATTCTTCTTGAATATCTTCTATAATTCCTATCCCCTGAGCCGGGTATATTACCTTGTCTCCAATTTTAAGAGAATCCATTTCATTTAGATTATAGTTTATCTTAAGCAGACAGTCAAACTAACTATGGGCCTATCCTTCAGGAGACCTTTTCAGAGCACTTGACAGAAATGCTTGTCTTCGTTTAAGATACAAGCTTAAATCTACTGAAGCGAGTGCAAAATGAAGAGAACATTTCAGCCTAATAACCGGCGCCGGAAGAAGACGCATGGCTTCCTGGTCAGAATGAGCACCAAGGGCGGCCAGAAAGTTATAAAAAGCAGAAGAGCCAAGGGGCGCAAAAGACTCGCGGTCTGATGGATGAGCGTCTTAGACCGATAGAAAGAATAAGAAGGAAGAAGGATTTTTTAGAACTTTATAAGAAGGGCCATCGGATAAAAGGAAGATATTTTAACTTGATTTTTAGGCCTACGAGCTTCCAGTATTCCCGATTGGGTGTGGTGGTCAGTAAAAAGATAGGCAAAGCCGTCGTTCGTAACAGGATAAAAAGATGGTTCAGAGAATTGTTCAGGAGAAATAAAGGCCTCCTTCCCAGACCATACGATCTGGTGTTTATAGCCCGGGAAGAAATTACTAGTCTCGGCTGGCCGGAAATAAAAGAAGAATTTGAAGCGACCTTAGGTCGATTATCAGGTAAAAATTCAGGATGAAAAAGACGGAGCTTAAATGAAATTTATTGCCCTTGGGCTGATTAGAATTTATCAGCTATTGATTTCTCCCCTTTTTGGGCATAATTGCCGCTATTACCCTACCTGTTCAGAATATACATATATAGCTATCAAAAAGTATGGACTAATAAAAGGGAGCTGGCTGGGGGGGAAAAGAATATTAAGGTGCCATCCTTTTCATGAAGGTGGTATAGATCCAGTTCCTTAGAGGAGATTATGGAAAGACGATTAATTCTGGCTATTTTCCTTTCATTTTTAATTCTTTTCCTTTACCAGTTGCTTTTCATCAAGCCTCATAATCCAGTGCCTAAACCATTGGAGCAATCATCAGTTGCCCAGAAGGCCAGCCCAGCAGCCGAAAAGGCTAAGCCCAAAGAAACCCAACCGGTTAATCCCACACCCGAACCTGGGACAGCGGTTAAGGGAGAGCTGGTGACGGCAGAAAAAGAAGAAAATGTAACTATAGAAACCCCTTTATATATTGCTGTCTGGAGTAACCGAGGTGGCATCCTGAAGAGCTGGAAATTGAAGCACCAGCTAGAAAAATTGCCTGATAAGAAAAACCCTGAACCTGAACTGCTGGACCTGGTTCCGGATTCAGCCCAAAAAACCGGTCTTTTTCCTTTTTCTTTGAAGCTGGATGATCAAGCCTTGACAGATAAAGCCAATCAGGCCCTTTACCAGATAAAAACTGACCGGTTGACTCTTGAGGATGGTCAAAGCGGGAGGCTTTTATTTGAGTATTCCGATGGGAAAAGTGTAATTATTAGAAAAGAATTTGATTTCAATGGGAAAGATTATAGTTTTGCCCTGAAAATCAAGGTGGAAATAGGCGGAAAAGAGGTCGACCCTTTAATTCTCTGGGGCCCAGGAATAGGAACTATAAGTCCAGAAGAAATCAAGCAGAAATTTAGTGCCAGTCGGGGAGCGGCTTTTCTGACCGGCGGGAAAGTGATTAGGATTCAGGAAAAGAACATCCGGCCCGAAAATGAAGCCACCCATTATGCTTATCTAACCTGGGCTGGATACGAAGAGAACTATTTTGCCGCTCTTTTTATTCTTGATCCCTTAAAAAGCCAGGCTTTTGCCTATAGAATTGATTTGGCTGAGCCCCAGAATGGGAATCAGCCGGGGACAGTCCGCTATTATTATTTAGCTTTCAGCCACCCGTCAGAAGCTTACCTCGGGCCAAAAGAATATGATAGATTGAGTGCCTATGGCCATCAGGCTAAAAAAATCATCAATTTTGGTTTCTTTGGGGGAGTGGCTGAAGTTCTGCTTCTGGCCACTAAATTTATCCATAAATTTTTCCCGAACTGGGGGGTAGCTATAATTCTTATGACCTTAGTCATAAAAATTCTTTTCTTCCCTCTGACCTATAGCTCAACTAAGTCGATGGCTAAAATGCAGGAGCTACAGCCAAAAATTAAAGCTCTCCGGGCTAAATATAAAAAGGCCAAGCAGGATATGGAACAGAGACGACAAATGAATGAAGAGCTGATGCGTCTCTATAAAGAGCATGGAATAAATCCGGCTTCCGGCTGTCTTCCACTGCTGATTCAGCTCCCGGTTTTTTGGGGTTTTTTCCGAATGTTAGTCGTAGCAGTGGAATTCCGACACAGTCCGTTTGTTTTCTGGATTAAAGACCTGTCAGTCAAAGATCCGTATTATGTTACTCCGATTTTAATGGGGGTAACTCAGTACATTTCCCAGAAAATGACTCCTTCTTCAGCCGACCCGGCTCAGCAAAAAATGATGCTATTAATGCCTTTTATTTTTACAATTTTCTTTATGAATTTTCAGGCTGGGTTGGTTCTTTATTGGTTGACTAATAATGTTCTTCAAATAGCTCAGCAGGCCATTATGAACAGAATGATGGCTCGCAAGAGGGAAAAAGATGGCAAAAGAAGAAAAAAATAATCACTCTACCGACGTGCAAAATATTGAAAAACAAGAGTTTAAGGGCAGAAGCCTCGAAGATGCCCTTAGCCTGGCAGAACATGTGCTGAAAGTCCCGCGGGAAAAATTTAATTATGAAATTGTGACCGAAAAAACTAAGCTTTTTGGTCTTAAAAATAAAGAGATAGTCATTCGCACCTGGCTTAAAGGCGATGATGAAGAAAACGCAGTCACCAATTTTTTGAAGAAGTTGCTGGAAGTCTTTCCTTTATCTTTAACTTATCAAATAAAAAAGAGAGATCAGCTAATTTACGTGATTTTCGATGGCGAGGACAAGCGTTTATTGTTAAAGAATGATGGAGCTCTCTTGCTGGCCATTCAGCATCTTCTGAATAAAATTTCAACCACTAAAGTTCAGGTAGACTGCGAATTTTTCCGCCGCCGGAAAGAAAAAAAATTGAGGGAATATGCCACTGAGATTGCCCAGAAGGTGAAGGAAACAGGCCAGGAAGAAATACTCGATTTCATGAACCCTTACGAACGAAGAATTATTCATATAGTTATAAATCAGATTCCTGGCTTGACTACGGAAAGCTTGGGCGAGGGCTTTTTAAAGAAGGTGCGGATTTTCAAGGTTGAAAATAACAGCCAGAAAGGCCGTTTATCTGAAGAGTAAGGCTTTTTCTTTCAACCGAAATCTGTTTACTATCGTTGATTCCAGGGCTAAAATTAAAATATGAATCCTAATCTTGAAGATACTATCATAGCAGTTTCTACTCCCCCGGGTTCTGGAGGAATCGGAATTGTCAGGATAAGTGGGCCTAAAGCTCTTGATGTGGCCAGACAAATATTTCAGGTTGAAAAAAATAACCCGGCTGAAAATCCTCGAACCTTATGCTTTGGTTATCTATTGAATTCCAAAATAGGGGAAAAACTTGACGCCGGTTATTTATGCTATTTTCCAGCTCCAGGTTCTTATACCAGGGAAGATGTAGTCGAGATCAACCTCCATGGCTCGCCAGTTTTACTTTCGGAAGCAGTCAAGTTGGGAATCGAAGCCGGGGCCAGGCTGGCTCATCCTGGCGAATTTACTCTGAGAGCCTATCTCAACGGGCGAATAGATATTATTCAGGCGGAGGCTGTCAATGACTTGATTAGGGCGGTTTCTCTTGATCAGGCTAAAATATCCTTCCGCCAGCTTGAGGGCAGTCTTTCTAAAAGAATAAGCAATTTGAGAGAGCAATTGGTAGAGGTTCTGGTTTTGCTTGAGACTATTTTAGAATTTCCGGATGAAGACGTAGAGATAAGCCGAAGCCAGATAAAGGCTGGGATGAAAGGGCTTATCGATGGTGTTGAGCAGTTGATTAAAAGTTATGAACAGGGACGGGCTCTGCTTGAAGGCTTAACCATCGCCTTGCTGGGGAAAACTAATGTCGGTAAATCAACTCTTTTTAATGCTCTTCTGGAGGAAGAAAGGTCGATAGTGACTCCTTATCCCGGCACTACCCGTGATTTTATCCGGGAGAATATCAATGTTAATGGAGTTTTAATGCGGCTGGTTGATATGGCTGGATTCGGGCTCGCTCAGCATCCGGTGGAAGAAGAAGGAATTATCCGGAGTCAGAAAATAGCCGAACAGGCCGATGGCCTTTTGATTATACTTGATTCCTCCCGGGAAGAAAGTGAGGAAGACTTTTATTTATTGGAGAAATTTCAGCAGAAAAAGAGCTTAATAGTCTTTAATAAATGCGATCTCGAGCCTAAAATTGACAAAAATGAGATTCTTAAGCGGTATTCACAGTCTGCCTCCATAGATGTTTCCGCTTTGAAAGGCATTAATTTGGAGAATTTGAAAACATTGATGCTTCAAACCTTTTCCCCCACAGCCGAAAGGCAGGATGATATTATTCTCCACGAACATCAGAAAATTCTTCTCGAGAAAATTAAAGCTAATTTAGAAAAATCAGGTCTTCTGCTGGAGGAAGGATTTAGCGAAGAGCTCGTGGCAGAAGAACTAAAAGAAGCCCTGCCCGTTTTAGGTCAGCTGACCGGAGAAATAAAAAGCCAGGAAATAATTGAGCAAATTTTTAATAGATTCTGCATAGGAAAATGAGCCATCTTAATTTCGATGAAGAATTTGATGTTGTCGTGGTAGGAGCCGGCCATGCTGGCTGTGAAGCGGCGGCGGCCGCGGCCAGAATGGGGGCGTCCACCTGCCTTATTACAATCCATCTCGAGACTATTGCCCAAATGTCCTGCAACCCGGCCATTGGAGGCCTGGCTAAGGGTCATTTGGTAAGGGAAATTGATGCTCTGGGTGGTTTGATAGGGCTCCTGGCTGACGAAACAGGCATTCACTTTAAGCTTTTAAATCAGAGCAGAGGGGGCGCCGTTCAAGGGCCCAGAGCTCAATGCGACAAAGCTGCCTATCGCTTAACTATGAAAAAATGGTTAGAGGAAATCCCCAGGTTAAGAGTTCTCCAATCAATAGTAACTGATTTAATAGTGGAAGGAGATGAGATAAAAGGAGTTGTAAATAAAGATGGGACCAAAATAAAAGCTGGGGCAGTCATTTTAACTCCAGGGACTTTTCTCAACGGATTAATTCATATTGGTCTTAATAGTTATCAAGCCGGAAGGGCTAATGAACCGCCTTCCATAGAACTGGCTGAGGCTCTTAAGCGTCTGGGCTTTGGGATTCTTAGACTGAAAACAGGGACACCAATGAGGCTGGATAAAAACAGCATCGATTGGAATAAATTTCGGCCTCAGCCGGGAGATGAAAAGCCGGTGGCTTTCTCTTTTAGAACCACCCGGGAGCTGGAGAATAAAATTGTCTGCTATGTTGGCTATACCAATGAAAAGACCCATCAGGTAATAAGGAAAAACCTTGATAAATCCCCGCTTTTCAGCGGAAAAATAAAAGGAATTGGTCCGAGATATTGTCCCTCTATAGAGGATAAAGTGGTCAAATTCCCCCATCATTCAAGGCACCAATTTTTCTTGGAGCCAGAAGGACTTAATACCACCGAAATTTATGTAAATGGTCTATCTTCCAGTTTACCCTATGAAGTGCAAAAGGAGATTTTAAAGAGTATCCCCGGACTTGAAGAGGCCAAAATTTTAAGGCCGGCTTATGGCATAGAATATGATGCGGTCTCCCCCATTGAACTGAAGCCGACTCTCGAAACCAAAAGAATCAAAAATTTATATCTGGCTGGACAGATAAATGGGACTTCTGGTTATGAAGAGGCTGCGGCTCTCGGTCTAATGGCGGGAATAAATGCGGTGCTAAGGCTGAGAAATCAGCCTCCCTTCATCCTTGGACGGCATGAGGCTTATATTGGGGTGCTTATTGACGATCTTATTTCTTTAGGAGTTGAAGAGCCCTATCGTCTTTTTACTTCTCGAGCTGAGTATAGGTTGAATCTGAGAATTGATAATGCCGACCGGAGATTAATGCCCTATGGGTATAAGTTGGGCCTAATAGAACAAGCAGATTATGAAAAATTCTTAAAGAAACAAGAGAGAACCCAAAAAGTAATAGAATTTTTAAACGAAGAAAAGATTCAACGTGAGAATAATGAATTAATACCGCTCGTCAATTATCTCCGAAAGCCTGAAATAAATCTTGAGGCCATTGAAAAAATAATAAAATTGCCCCTGGAATTGTCAAGGGAAGAAAAAAGATTTGTAGAATCAGAAATAAAATATGAGGGATATATAAAAAAGCAGGAGAAAGAAATCAGTAAATTAATGAAGTTAGATTCCTTGATTCTTCCGGAAAACCTAAATTTAAAAGAAATACCTGGCCTTACCAAGGAAATAATAGAAAAAATGGAGAAATTCAGACCAAGGACTATGGGTGAAGTAAAAAAAATATCTGGAATTACCCCGGCGGCTGTTTATAATATCTATCTATACCTTGAGGTTATCAGGAGAAGAAAATCGGAAGAAAATGTTCCACGTGGAACAATAAAGGCTGATGAATAAGATTATAGCTATTGCCAATCAAAAAGGCGGTGTAGGTAAAACTACGACTACTATCAATCTGGGAGCTGCCCTGGCGCTAAAAAACCTCAGAATTTTGATAGTTGATTTTGATCCCCAAGGAATGGCCACCATAGGGCTGGGAAAGCCTAAGGAAAGAGGAAAGGGAATTTATCAGGCTCTCCTTAATGGTAAAGATGTAATGGATTGTGTTACTCCAACCGAGGTAGAAAATTTATTTTTGTGTGCTTGCTCTCCTGAACTGAGCGGCGCAGAAGCGGAGCTTTACCAAATACCAGAAAGAGAAAAAAGGCTTAAGATTTCCTTGGATAAAGTAAAAAAATTATTTAATTTCATCCTGATTGATTGCCCCCCGTCTCTTGGCTTTTTAACCATTAACGCTCTATCAGCTGCTGATTCAATTTTAATTCCAGTCCAGGCTGAATTTTTCTGCATGGAAGGAATTCCTGATCTATTTCATACCCTTGATATGGTCAGAACTTATTTTAATCCCCAACTCTATGTCGAGGGAATTCTTCTAACTATGTTTGATGAAAGAACCAACCTGGCCAGGCAGGTGGCCGAAGAGGTAAGAAAATCGCTAAAAGGGGTTATTTTTAATACCTTAATTCCGAGAAGCATAAGATTAGCCGAGGCTCCCAGCTTTGGGAAGCCGATTATTCTTTATGACCCGAAATCTAAGGGGGCAGAAGCCTATCTCAATTTGGCAGAGGAGTTAATAGGAAAATGACCAAAAAAGCTCTGGGAAAAGGACTCGGGGCCTTTATACCCGAAGAATTTGGAATATTGAAAGAAGACCGATATGCCGAGGTAGAAATTGAAAAGGTGAGACCTAATCCCCTGCAACCAAGGATGTTATTTGATGATCAATCAATTGACGATCTGGCTAAATCTATTAAAGAAACGGGGATTATTCAGCCTATCTTGGTTGTCCCGGAGGAAGACCATTATAAAATTATTGTAGGAGAACGAAGGTGGAGAGCGGCTCAAAAAGCAGGTTTAAAGGCGATTCCGGTAATAATTAGAAATATTTCCGCTGAAAAGCAGCTTGAAATTTCCCTTATTGAGAACATTCACCGAGAAGACCTGAATCCCTTGGAAATTGCCTCGGCCTTTCAGCGTTTGAGTGAGGAACTTGGGCTCACCCAGCAGGAAATAGCTGATAAGGTAGGCAAAGACCGGGCTTCGGTCGCCAATTATGTTAGATTGCTCAGGCTTCCTGATGAAGTTAAAAAATTAATTCGCGTAAATAAACTCTCGATGGGTCAAGCCAGAGCCATCTTAGCCCTTGAAGATCCAGAGTTGCAACTCTTGGTCGCGCAGCAGATAACAGCCAAAGATCTCTCGGTTAGGGAAACGGAAAGGTTAGTTCAAAAGTTTAAAGAAAGACCACCAAGAGCCCAGGTATCATTGGAAGATCCAGATCTTAAGGCCTTAGAAGAAGAACTAGTTAAATTCCTTGGAACAAAGGTAGTTATTAGCGGAAGCAGAAATAAAGGTACAATTAAGATATTATATTTTTCTCTGGATGACTTGAACCGAATTTATGATAAGATAAAAGGAGCCAAATAATGAAAGAAAAAGAAAAGGAAAAAGAAAGGGTAAGAGAAATAATGGACGAATCCAGATTAGCTGGACTCATTGATCATGGTACAGAATTTAAAGGAGAACTCAGCTTTAAAGGTTCTTTTCGGATAGAAGGGTATTTTCAGGGTAAAATTATTTCGGATTCTTTGCTTATAGTGGGAGAAAAAGGTCAAGTTGAGGCCGATGTCTCAGTTGGTCAGCTAATCATAAACGGAGAAATTAAAGGAAATTTGCAAGCCAAGGAAAGAATAGAAGTTCATAATAAAGGTCGGGTTTATGGCACTTTAATTTCTCCCCGATTAATAGTTGAAGAAGGAGCTTATCTTGAAGCTACTTGCCAGACTGCCGAAGTCCCGGGCTTGCTTTCGGGATCAGAACCAGAAAAATCAGAGAAAAAGATACAGACGCCTTAAATATTAATAATAATAAGCCGCTTTTTTATTTTGCTTTACTAATAGCGTTTGGGGGTTAGCTTATTTGTTGTCTGGAATAAAATTTAAATAGAAATTTCGAAATAGTAATATCTGCTCTGCAATAATTAAAAATAGACCTAATTTAAAAAAGCATAAGCAGACAAAAAGTAGACGAAGAGTAGACGTTATGCGGACAGTCTGTGGCCGAACAGAAATCAGAGAGAACGTCCTCCCACGATGAAAAATCAACTTCATAAGCGATTACCATTGGAGTTGGTTGAGGATGTTTTAAGGGCCTTTAATGAGCATCGGCTCAGTGAGGAGAAGGCCTGTGAGCTTTTGGACATCAAGCGAGCGAGGCTATATCGTCTGCGCCAGCGCTGACTGGAATGTATTATTGGGCAAAAGCCCTTCTCGCTATATGGTCGCCAGGATAGTTGCTTTCATAAGTTGCCAGAGGAACGGTGGCTTCACCAGGAGTTAGATTATATCCGGCGGCAGGCCCAGGTCTATCGAGGTAGATTTAATTTTGTTGTTCTGGATGAAGAGGCATCCAAGCGTTTCGGCCATCCCTTTCATAGGGCGACGATCCGTAGCTTTGCCTTAAGGCATCGCTATTATCAGGCTCGTCCGGGAAAAAAGGAAAAGGTTTTTGCGTGCCCTGAAGCAGAAGGGCTGGAATTTATAAATAGAGATATCTTGCTGGTGATAAAATTATTGTGGCAGTCATTCCAAAACAGAAGCTTTATGTGCTGAAATATAATTGCAAAGTAGCCGAGTTTGCCATATAGATTTTCCCCTGCCATCTACTTTTGATCTTTACGTAACATCAAAATGAGAAGCTCTTGACATAAAATTAAAATTCTTATTTTTTTCAAAAAATAATCGATTCAAAGTTTCTGCGGCTAATTAGATTAAGATTTTGCCAGAATTGCTCTGGTTTGTCTAAATTTTTTTCGAAGAGTGGGAATATTTCTTGAGCAGTAAATTCAAAAGGTTTATAATCAAACTTAAATCAAACGCTCGAAAGAGGGTCATAAAATGAGTAAATTTATTTTTGTAACCGGTGGAGTAATTTCAGGCTTGGGCAAGGGAATTGCAGCCGCTTCCATTGGACTGCTTTTAGAATCACATGGCTATAAAATAACCCTGCAAAAATTCGATCCATATCTTAATGTTGACCCGGGAACTATGAGCCCTTTCCAGCACGGGGAAGTCTATGTCACTGATGACGGCGCTGAAACCGATCTTGATTTGGGACATTATGAACGGTTCACTTCTACCAGGACGACGAGGTCAAACAACTGGACGGCTGGAAAAATCTATGAATTAATTATTAAGAAAGAAAGGCGCGGAGATTACCTGGGCAAAACTGTCCAAGTAATCCCTCATGTTACTGATGAAATCAAGAATGCCTTTTATTCCGTAGCCGGCAATAATGATATAGTAATTGTCGAAATCGGTGGAACCGTTGGTGATATTGAAAGCCAGCCATTTCTCGAAGCTATCAGACAGATGAGGCTTTCCCTTGGCGTTGAGAATACCCTTTTTATTCATTTAACCTTGATCCCTTTTATTGGGACCTCGGGCGAACTTAAAACCAAGCCAACTCAGCACAGTGTCAAAGAGCTTAGGGCTATCGGTATTCAACCTGACATTCTGCTGTGCCGGACGAGCCGGGAACTTCCTGCTGATTTAAAAGCCAAGATTGCCCTTTTTACTAATGTCCCTCTGGAAGCAGTTATTACCGCGATGGACGCCTCTTCTATTTACGACATACCATTGAATTTTGCTGAAGAAGGGCTTGACCGTATTATTTTAAAAAAGCTTGACCTGGAGATTCGCCAGCCTGACCTCAGCCGGTGGAAAAATATAGTTCACCGCAGCCATTATCCGAAAGATGAGGTTAATATTGCTCTGGTGGGAAAATATATTGGGCTGCATGATTCTTATATAAGTTTGAACCAGGCTCTGGATCATGGGGGCCTGGCTAATTATCTTAAGGTTAATATTGATTGGATTGAAGCGGAAGACTTAGAAAAGGGAAATCCCGAAAGGATACTGAAGCAGAAAGATGGGATTCTTGTCCCCGGAGGCTTCGGGCAAAGAGGAATTGAGGGCAAAATTAAAGCCATTAAATATGCTCGACTGAAAAAAGTTCCCTTTTTCGGAATCTGCTTGGGAATGCAATGTGCTACTATAGAATTTGCCAGAAATGTTGCCGGGCTGAAAAATGCTCATAGTGAAGAATTTGACAGCCATACTCCTTATAAAATTTTCCGCCTGTGGAGAGCCCTGAAGAAGAATACGGATTTAGGTGGAACAATGAGACTCGGAGCATACAACTGCCAGCTAAAAAAAGGGACACTATCATATTCAATCTATCGTAAGCCTATAATCAGTGAAAGACATCGCCATCGTTACGAATTCAATCCTGAATACGAAAAAATTCTTTCTACAGCCGGGCTGGTTATTTCTGGAAAGAATCCTGAACATGATCTGGTAGAAATGATCGAGCTTAAAGATCATCCCTGGTTTCTTGGCTGTCAATTCCACCCAGAGTTTAAATCCCGCCCGCTTGAGCCGCACCCTTTATTTAAGTCTTTTATAGCAGCTGCCTATGAATATCGAAAAAAGCGCCTCCATAAATCAGATTAAAGATTTATGTTATCTTATTGATAATAAATGAGATGCAAAGATGTTAAGCTTATTTTTTCGCCTAAAAGGTCTCAAGGCAGCCCGCCAAATTAAGATGCTGCTTATGGACGTTGATGGAACGCTGACTAATGGGCTGATTTATTTATTGCCTGATGGCCAGGAAGTCAAAACTTATAATGTTCAGGATGGACTGGGCATTTTTCTGGCGAGAATGGCTGGTCTTAAAGTAGGAGTAATTACTGGGAAAGTATCCCCGGCTCTGGAAATAAGAGCCGTCAGGCTTGGCCTCGATGAAGTGCATCAAGGAATTTTAAATAAAAAAATTGTCCTGGAAGAAATTGCCCGGAGCAATAATTTAAGTCTTAAAGAAATTGCCTATATTGGCGATGACCTTGGAGATATGGAAATAATGACGATGGTTGGCCTGGGGGCAGCGGTAGCGGATGCCCATCCTGATATAAAAAAAGCTGCTCTTTATATCTGTAAAAATAAGGGTGGTTTTGGGGCAGTCAGGGAATTTATTGAGTTCATTTTAAAAGCCCAGGGGAAGTGGTCCGCTATTAAATCCAGAGCCAGTGATTTAAGATAAACCTGATTAAGGGGAGCCAAGTCTTCTCTGGCTTTTGCCAGGGCGAAGAGACATTAGTGGATTTTGGGAATATGGCCATCTAAGGCTCAGAGATAAAATTTAATTTTAGTAGCCAGATTTTTCAAAGATTAGGATTTTTTTTGCCGAAGCTTTTTTAATGATGACAGATGGTCCTTGACCTATTTTGCCAGAATGGAATCATGATGCTTAAGAAGAAAAGAAGCTTGAAAATTAAGAGTTGGGCTTTTTGCCGGCGATAAGAATTTTCCAGTGGGAGTAATTTTTATCTGGTGGGCTAATTTATAATTTGCAGAAAAGAATTCAAAAAAATTTAAAAATGAATTAAGCTATTATTAGCTTTAATGGAGGCTGGCGATGAACATGAATCCTGAAATTTTTCGGGAATATGATATCCGCGGGGTAGTTGGCCAGGACCTGGATGTTGGAGTGGCCAGAATAATAGGTCAGGCGGTGGCCACCAAGATTCAATCTCTCGGGAAAAGACAAGTGGCGGTTGGCCGTGATTGCCGCCTTAGTTCGCCTGAGCTATTCGAAGGACTGACCGAAGGTCTGCTTCAGTCAGGCTGTCAGGTAATAGATTTAGGTATTGTCCCAACCCCTTTGGTTTATTTCGGCAGTTATTATAAGGGCTATGAAGCGGCCATGATGATTACCGGCTCTCATAATCCCCCGGAGTTCAATGGCTTTAAAATTATGATTGGTCACGATACGCTCTACGGAGATGAAATTGTTGAAATCTATAATATTATTGAAAAAGGAAAATTTGTTTCTTCCGCAGCCCCGGGTAAAAAAAGCAGCTATAATCTGGTACCAGAATATTTAGATTATATAGTCCGCCAGGTTAAATTTCAGCGCCCGGTTAAGGTAGTCCTTGATGCTGGGAATGGAACCGCTGGACCGGTGGCCGTGCCTCTTTTAAAAAGACTGGGGGCCGAGGTGGTGGAACTTTTTACCGAAATGGATGGCCACTTTCCTAACCACCACCCTGATCCCACTCTGCCTGATGCTCTAAAAAGCCTCATAAGCAAAGTCGTGGAAACGGGTGCTGAGTTAGGCGTAGCTTATGATGGAGATGCTGACCGCATCGGGCTGGTTGATGAGAAAGGAAAAATTCTTTGGGGCGATCAATTGCTTATTATTTTTGCCCGAGATCTTTTGCCTCGCAATCCTGGAGCGGCCATCATTTCTGAGGTTAAGGCTTCAGGACTTCTTTATAATGAGATTGCCCGGCTGGGTGGTCGGGCGATTATGTGGAAAACGGGGCATTCGTTGATTAAGGAAAAAATAAAAGAAGAAAAGGCTCTCCTGGCCGGCGAGATGAGCGGCCATATTTTCTTTGCTGATCGTTGGTTTGGTTTTGATGATGCCATTTATGCTTCGGCCAGGTTATTGGAAATTGTCTCCAGGTCCAATAAAAAGCTTTCCGAATATTTATCAGATTTGCCTCCGGTGTTTAACACCCCAGAGATCAGGATTTATGCCTCGGATGAAGTAAAATTTAAAATTGTTGATAGGGTTAAAGAAAAGCTCAGGCCTCATTCGGAAATTAGTCAACTAATTGACATTGACGGGGTAAGGGCAGTTTTTAAGCACGGCTGGGGCCTGGTTCGAGCCTCTAACACTCAGCCGGTGCTGGTGCTGAGGTTTGAAGCCGATAGTCCGCAAAACCTGGAAATAATTCAGCGGGATGTGCGCCAGGTTTTAGAAGAGGCTATTAAAGAGCTTAATTCTAAATAAATCTATCTTAAGAGGAAAAAATGTTACCAGGGAAAATAACAGGGAAAATAAAAAGTCCAGGACTCAAAAAAGAAGCTTCTAAGAAGAAAGAAAAAAGCCAGAAATCAATCGGGACCGTTCTTGATATAAGAGTGGTTATTCTGGCCGGTGGCAGTGGAACCAGATTCTGGCCCCTCAGCCGTCAAAAAACTCCGAAGCAGTATCTTAAAATTTTAAGCGACCGGTCATTAATCGAGGAAACAGTTGAAAGAGTTCAGGGGCTGGTACCGAATTCAAGAATTTATACCATTGCGAAAAAAGAACAGAATAAGCTTATTAAAAAGCTTTTACCCGCCATCCCAAAGGAAAATCTCCTGGTGGAACCAGAAGCCAGGAACACTACCGCTTCACTTCTTTTGGCCACTGCCTGCCTTTATCTCCAGAATCCAGAATCGGTGGTGGTGGTTCTTCCCTCTGATCATTATATCAGGGAGGTTGAAAAATTCAGACAGAAATTAATCCGGGCAGCTGAAGCAGCCTTCAAATATAAGAAAATTGTACTCTTTGGCATCCCCCCAACTTCTCCTTCCACTGGTTATGGGTATATTCATTGCCCAGAATATAAGAGCGAGGGCAAAGTGGTTGGGGAAGAAAAATTTTATCAGGTGACCAGTTTTAAGGAAAAGCCAGACTTACCCACCGCTCTGGATTTTCTTCAGTCTGGAGATTATTTTTGGAACAGCGGAATTTTCCTTTGGCGGGCAGATGTTTTTGAAGATTCTTTGAGGAAATTTGCTCCGGAACTATTTTCTGTTTGGATGAAGATGCTCCCGGTGCTAAAAAATAAAAACCAGAGGGAGCTTGTTCGATTATTCCGCCAGGTGCCGTCTTTATCGATAGATTATGCCTTGATAGAAAAAATAAAGATGCCCTTAATGGCTCGAGGGGATTTTGGTTGGTCGGACCTCGGTTCCTGGAGTGCTCTTTATGATTTTTTTCCCCAGGATGAAAATTGCATTGCTGCCCGAGGGAAAACAATAGCCCTCGGGGCTCACAAGTGTCTGGTTTTTGCTCCAGAGAAAACAACTGCTTTGATCGGAGTAGAGAATCTAATTGTGGTCGATGCCGGCGATGCTCTTCTTATTTGCCATCGAGACCATGATCAGAAAGTCAAAGAATTAGTGGAAAAAATCAAGCAGGAAAATTCTGAAGCCCTCTGAAATATCAATTTCCCAAGTTTAGTGGTGGAGAATAAAGTGATGTTTGCGGGTTAATATATGAAAAAATATTCATATATTGCTTATTTTTTTCGGAGTGGTCTTATTGTTCGTCCGGGGAGTGGATTGAAGTTATCAGGAACCCAGTGATTTGCGCAAAATAGAAAACTCCGATACAAAATAAACAACTCAGATATAATTTTTCTACCAGATAGGGACCAGAAGAGCGGCCACCTGGCAATCATATTATATTAATCCTTGATAATATTCGGCCTTCTGGAATGCCTAGGAGGAATTATTATCTATTGGCCTGGGGCAAGGTTTTTGTATCAGGGCAGGCATCTATTGAAAGGGATCCCTTAGAAAAAGGTTTCATAAGGCTAATCCATAGAGTCAATTAAGGAAATTATATGAAAATTTTCCCCAGGAACAATCTCACCAAGACCCGAATAATTTAATTAACCCTTGCTGGCCATTTATAAAATGGCGAGCGCTCATATGCTGTCTGATAGACAATTTTCAAAGGAATATAGATATTTATATATTTATGATTATTAGTTTATTAATTGAGCCGCAAAAACCAATTTGAATAAAAAGCTTATTCCTTGCCTAAAAATTTATTTAATAATATTCAGGTCTGTTCTGAAGTTTAGAATGCCGGGCCCCATAAGCAAAATATATAAGCAGCCCTACTGTCAACCAGACTCCAAACCTGATCCAGGTAATAGCTGGAAGGCTATACATTAAATACAAGCAGAAGCCAATGGTGACAAGTGGAGTGAAGGGCACAAGAGGAGTTTTGAATTTTCTTTCCACTTCGGGCTGGGTATGCCGCAAAACAATTACTCCAACCGAAACCAGGATGAAGGCAAACAAGGTTCCGATATTGCACAACTCGATGATCACTGACAGAGGGAAAAAGCCAGCGATGACAGCGGTCAGGCCTCCAGTTATCCAGGTGCAGATAGCCGGGGTGCGGTGCTTTGGATGAACATGAGAAAAAACTTCTGGCAAAAGGCCATCCCTGGCCATCACCATGAAAATTCTTACCTGGCCATATACTGTAATTAGCAGGGTGGAAATCATACCCACTATTCCACCAGTTGCCACCAGTGCCCCGCCCCACCTTATGCCAATGCGAGCCAGGGCTGCCGGCAGGGCATTGCCCACATCTATCTCTTTGTATGGAACCAATCCTGTGAGGACCAGCGCTACCCCAACATAGAGAATAATTACCACTCCCAAGCAGAGCATCAATCCTAAAGGTACATCTTTTTTGGGATTAACGGTTTCTTCAGCTGCTGTGGAAACAGCGTCAAATCCAATATAAGCAAAAAAGATGATGGCTGCCCCAGCCATGATTCCTTTCCAGCCGAAAGGAGCAAAAGGTGTCAGGTTGCTAAGTTTTATGTGGCTGATTCCCAGGACAATGAATAAAACAATGACGGCCATCTTTATAACTACGATGATGTTATTGGTGACCGCACTTTCTTTTATTCCAATATAGAGAATCCAGGTTATTAGAAGAGTTATCAGAATAGCCGGCAAATCCACAATTCCACCAGCCAGGGGAGTAGCCGTAAAAGCTTTCGGCAATTTTAACCCGAGGTTTTCTAACAAACCAATAAAAGTTGTTGACCAGCCAGAAGCTACCGCGCTGGCTGAAACTAAGTATTCAAGCATTAAATCCCAGCCAATAATCCAGGCAATGACTTCACCAAAAGCGGCATAGGAATAAGAATAAGTGCTGCCGGCTACTGGGAACATGCTGGCCAGCTCAGAGTAGGTTAAAGCACAAAGCCCGGCAGTAATCGCTGCCAGGACAAATGAAAGCAGCACCCCCGGGCCGGCTAAATGAGCTCCCTGGCCGGTGGCTACAAAAATGCCAGTTCCGACTACTGAGCCAATGCCGAGGGCCGCCAGGTCAATAGCTCGTAAGCTCTTCCTAAGCTGGGTATGGTCAGAGGCTTCTTGTAGATCTTCTGGCCGCTTTTTGACCCAAAGGTTCATCGGTCTTTCTCCTTTGAAAGAGATATTTAAAAATACTTTAAGCTTTGAATAATACTAATGTTAATCGCCTTTGACAAGAAAAATTATTGCTTTTAATGAATAAAATTTCGGCCTAAAATTTAGCTGTTTTTAAATTAAAAAACGGAAGAAAGCTGATAATTATTCCGTCAATAATAAAAAATACTTATATTATTTAGAAAGAAAATTTATTTCCCATTTTAATGGGTTATTAAAAAATAAATACCTGTAAAAGGAGGTGAGTGTATGATTCAAAAAAAACTTCTTCTATTTTTATTTTCCTTTTTCTTTTTGTTATCCCTGGTCTCCTTCAGCTCGGCTCAAGTGAAGCTGGAAGTTAAAGAGCAAGTCCTGCCAAACGGAATGAAAATTCTGATGATTCCTAAGCCAGGTGTTCCCCGAGTAGTCTGCCATATTTACTACAAAGTTGGCTCGATCAATGAACGGCCGGGCATCACTGGAATTGCCCATATCCATGAACACATGATGTTTAAAGGAACCAGAGTAATGGGTGTCACTGATTTTCAGGCTGATGATGCTCTCAACCGCCAGATTGATGAGCTGATGGACAAAATCTATCATGAAAAGTATTGGAAAAAAGATGGTGACCAGCAAAAAATTGCTGAATGGGAGAAACAAGCTGAAGAGCTGATGAAAGCGGAGAAAAAATATATCATCAAGGATGATCTCTGGGAAACTTATATGAAGAATGGGGGGACCGGCTTGAATGCCTCCACTTCAGATGAGGTAACTGGATATTATGTTACCCTGCCATCTAACAAAGTGGAATTACAGATGATGCTTGAATCTGACCGGATGATGAATTCTTATTTCCGAGAGTTCTATTCAGAAAAAGATGTGGTCATGGAAGAACGCCGGCTGAGCGAAAATAGCCCCGGGTTTTTCTTTAATGAGCAGGTCCGGGCAGCTTTTTACACCGCTTCACCCTACCACTGGGAAGTAATTGGTTGGATGGATGACCTTAAAAAGATAACTAAGAACGATCTTATCGCCTTCCATAATAAATATTATGTTCCCAATAATGCGGTGGCTATTTATGTCGGTGATTTTAAGCCTGAGGAAATCATTAAGCTGGCTGAAAAATATTTTGGCCCGATACCCAGAGGTGAAGATATTGAACCTATTAGAACAGGTGAACCGCCCCAATATTCTCAGAAGAGGATGTCTGGCGAAGGCCCTGGCCTCCCTAACCTCCAGATATGGTTCCATATTCCGCCCGAAGGCCATCCCGATATTCCAGCCCTAAATATTTTAGCCAGCATTCTTTCTGGAGAGACTGGTCGGCTTAATAAATCCTTAGTCAAAGAAAAAGACATGGCTATTAGAGCTATGGCTATGTCTCGACCTCAATGGTATGTGGGAGCTTTTACTTTTAACGCCATTCCGAAAATGCAGAAAGGGGTCAAGCCAGAAGACCTGGAAAAAGAGATCTGGGAAGAGATTGAAAAAATAAAAAAAGATGGAGTTACTCCCGAAGAACTTCAGAAAGCCAAGAATAAAACGGAGGCTGCCTTTATCCGGGGACTGGAGTCGCCCATGTTTTTAGCCATGAGAGTTGGGCGGGCCGAACTTAATCGAGGCTGGCGCTCGCTTTTAACTGATCTGGAAGATATGAAAAAAGTCACCTCTGATGATATTAAAAGAGTGGCCGCTAAGTATATGGTCAAAGACAACTGCTTAGTGGCCATTTATTCTCGCGGCCTCGGAAGATAAGGAGGGATGTTATGAAAAAATATGCTGTTTTAGTCTTGAGCCTAATTTTAATTTTGTCAGCCGTCAGTTTTAGTTCAGCCCAATGGACCAGGCCTGAAAATTTGAAGTTCCCTCCGCTAAAATTTCAGCCACCCAATCCGGCCAATTTCAGAGTGGTCCTGGCCAATGGGCTAAGAGCCTATGTGATGGAAGAGAGGACCCTGCCAATTATAAATATTACTGCTATTATCAATGCCGGAAGCCTCTATGTCCCAAAAGAAAAAGCCGGGCTTGATGCTCTTCTTTCTGAATGCTTGATTAAAGGCGGGACAAAAACCAGAACAGGCTCGGCCATTGAGGAAAGAATTGATTTTCTGGGAGGCACTTTGAATTTCAATGTGGGGGAGAGGACGGCCACATTGACCATGTCGGTGCTCAGCAAGGATCTGGACGAAGGCCTGGATTTATTTTTTGATGTACTGATGAACCCAGAGTTTCGAGATGATAGTCTTAAGCTGGCTAAGGGTCGGCTGATTGAGCAGCTCCGTTCAGCCAACGATAACCCGAGCCAGGTGCTGGCCAGGGAATTTCAGAAGGTGCTTTACGGAGACCATCCGCTGACTTATCAAGAGACTAAAGCCACGATTGAAGGCCTTACCGCGGCTGACCTTAAAGCTTTCCACGGTAAGTACTTCTTCCCTAAGAACATCATCATTGCCGCCGCTGGAGATTTTAGCCGCGATCAGTTAAAAAATAAAATAAATAAGTATGCAGCCAAGTGGGCTAATAAGAGCTTGAGCTTCCCGGCCATCAGCCAGAATTTCCTGCAGCCTGAGCCGGGTGTCTATTTCATCCAGAAGAAGATTAATCAGGGCTATGTCTCGGTTGGTCATCTGGGGATTGAAGATACCAACCCGGATTATTTTGCCGTGCAGGTGATGAATTTCATCTTGGGTGGGGGCAGTTTCACCTCAAGAATTACTTCCAAGGTTCGTTCGGATGAGGGCCTGGCCTACAACACCGGCAGCCGTTTCACTTACCGCTGGGGTTTTCCAGGAACTTTTTCTGGCTACGTCCAGACAAAGTCGGAGACAGTTGGTTATGCTATTTCTCTAATCCTTAAGGAATTTGAAAGAATCAGACAGCAACTGGTGTCCGATGCGGAAATGGAAACAGCCATAAATTATTACTTAGAAAGCTTTGCTGATTTCTTCCAGAGCCCGATTGGCACGATGGTGAATTTCGCTAACCTTGAGCTCCAGGGCAAACCGATGAACTATTACGCCACCTACCTGGATAAGATAAAAGCGGTAACCAAAGAGAAAGTTCTGGAAGTAGCTAAGAAATACATCCATCCGGACAAAATGGTGATTATGATCGTCGGCGACTGGGAACCCTGCAACAAGGGTTCAGATAAATTCCCTGGACCACTGGATAAGCTGGGCAAGATTCACCGAGTGAAACTTTTGAATCCACTGACCGGCCAGCTGGAAGATTGAAAAAGATTGAACACCAGAAAATAAGGTTGAAATTTTCCTTGGCTAACTGATTTGAGGTTTTGAATATAAAGGGCGGCCCCGGGCCCTTTTTTATTTCTTCTTTATTTCGAGGCCGAGCTCTTCGAGCTGGCGAGGATCAACTGGGGAAGGGGAGTTAGTCATCAAGCAGAGAGCGCTGGTAGTCTTGGGGAAGGGGATAACTTCCCGGATAGAATCCTCGCCGCACAGGAGCATTACTAAACGGTCGAAGCCCAGGGCAATTCCACCATGGGGTGGTGCCCCGTAAGTTAGGGCTTCCAAGAAAAAGCCGAACTTTTCTTCAGCTTGCTCTGGCGTCAATCCAAGAATTTTGAATATCTTGGCCTGGAGTTCGGGCTGGTGTATTCTGATTGACCCACCGCCCACTTCATACCCGTTGAGCACCAGGTCATAGGCCAGAGCTTTGACTTTGAAAGGATCAGTCTCTAAGTAATCGAGATCAGCTGGGTTAGGTGAGGTAAAAGGATGGTGCATAGAAACAATTTTCTGTTCCTCTTCACTCCATTCAAAAAGCGGAAAGTCGGTGACCCAGCAGAAAGCCCTGGTCATTTTGCTTATCTTTCCCTGGTTAATATTTTCCTGGATAAAATTCTTCCTGAATTCTCCGAGAACTTTAACCGCTGTTTCTCTGGCGGAAGCCACCATCAACACCAGGTCGCTTTCTTCCGCGGCCATCCTGGACCAGAGCAACTTCAGCTTCTCAGCCGGGATTTTTAAAGTGCTTTTGAGGTTTCCTTCAGCCTTTTTAATCCAGATCAATCCGCCAGCTCCCATGGTTTTGGCTTCTTCCTGGAGTTTATCGAGGCGCGAACGTGAAAAACTTCCCCCGCCTTTAACCAGCAAACCTTTGAGCACCCCGCCTTTTTCCAGCACGCTGCTGATGATTTCAGAACCAAGCTCCGCTGCAACAGAAGTCAAATCTTCTATGGCCACCGGGTCCCTGAGGTCTGGTTTATCAGAGCCATATTTCTCTATGGCTTCGGCGTAGGTTAACCTGATAAATGGCCGGTTGATTTTTTCGCCCTTCAGGTAGAAGAGCCTGTCCATAAGTTCTTCTATCAGCTCGTAAATATCTTCGCGGGTAGCGAAGCTCATTTCAATATCAATCTGGGTAAATTCAGGCTGACGGTCAGCTCGCAAGTCTTCATCCCGAAAACACCTGACGATTTGAAAATAGCGGTCAAAACCAGAAATCATCAAAATCTGCTTGAAGAGCTGGGGCGATTGCGGCAGAGCATAAAATTTCCCGTGGTGGATGCGGCTCGGCACTAAGTAATCTCTGGCTCCTTCTGGCGTGCTTTTCGTCAGGAAAGGCGTTTCTATCTCCAGAAAGCCTTTTTCGCTCAGGAAATTACGGGTCTCAAGCGCCGCTCTATGTCGCAGAATGAGGTTTCTCTGCATGGAGGGCCGCCTGAGGTCCAGGTAGCGGTACTTGAACCTCAGCTCTTCTGTAGCTTGAGGTGGGTCAGAAATGACAAAAGGAGGAATTCGAGAGGTGTTCAAGACTTTTAAGTGCTCAATTTTTACTTCCACTTCACCAGTCGGCAGCTGGGTGTTTATGGCTTCTTCCTGGCGACGCCTGACCTGGCCCCTGATTTGAATCACATATTCACTGCGCAATTTTTTAGCTTCTTCCAGAATGCCCGGAGTTTCTTGGTCGGCCACCAATTGAATCAGCCCACTTCTATCTCTCAAGTCAACAAAAACCAGGCTGCCAATGTCGCGGACTCTCTGTACCCAGCCAGTCAAAGTCACTTCTTTGCCAATATCTTCAGAACGGAGTTCACCGCCATATCTGGTTCTCTTCCAGACTTCTGTTTCCAGCGTTTTTTCTTTCATTTAATGCTTCCTTCTCCGCTGATTTTTTAATATGAATAATATGGGCAATAGGTAAATTAATCTTCAGGACTCTTTAAGTTTTTTGGCCCTGTTTCAGGATAAGCTCAGCCAGTTCTTCAGATGTTCCTTCGTATTGCTTGGAATCAAGCATGTTTTTTAACTGAAATTTTCCCTTAGAAAGCTCATCTTGGCCGATTATCAGTACCCAATCGGCTCCGATTTTATTAGCCCGACTGAAATGGGCCTTTAATCCCCGGTCTTTGAATTCGACTAAGCATTCGATTCCTTTTGACCTCCACAAACGAGCCGTCGCCAAGCTCTGCTTTTTTCCTTCTTCACCCATATAGGCGAAATAGACAAAACTGTCCCGGGGTTTTTCTATTCTGGCCACCGATAGCAAGCGTTCCACTCCCATAGCAAAACCGATACCGCACAGGTCTGGTCCGCCAAATTCCCTGACCATGTCGTCATAACGGCCGCCACCACAGACGGCATTCTGGGCGCCAAGATTTTCGGTGACTATCTCAAAAGCGGTTTTGGTGTAATAATCGAGGCCTCGGACCAAGGTTGGCTCTACCTGGTAATTTATCCCATAAAAATCCAGGTATTCCAGAAATTTTTGAAAATGCTGTCGGCAATCGGGGCAAAGATAATCAGTAATTTTAGGGAAGGTAGAGGCTGCCTCCCGGCAGGTTTCCACTTTGCAGTCAAAAATCCTCAGCGGATTGATATCAGCCTTCCGCTGGCAGTCCGGACAAAGTTTTTCTTTAACTGCTTGGGCTGCCTTTCGCAGGGCTTCTCCATAGGCTGGCCGGCATTTTTTGCAGCCAACTGAATTAACCAGGGTCAAAACATTTTCAACCCCCAGTTTTTTTAACAATCGATGAGCCATTTCTACAATCTCGGCATCAACCGCTGGATCTTTTTCGCCAAAGACTTCAATATCAATCTGGTGGAACTGCCGATAACGACCCTTTTGTGGCTTGTCATATCTGAACATCGGTCCGATATAATAAAAACGTAGCGGAAGCGGCTGGAGATCAAGCCGATGTTCAATTATGGCCCTGACTACCGAAGGAGTGTATTCAGGACGCAGAGTTATCGATCGACCACCTTTATCGGTGAAGGTATACATTTCTTTGGTGACAATATCGGAGGAAGCTCCCGTCCCTTTTTCAAAAAGCTCGGTCGGCTCGATTATCGGTGCCCTTAACTCCCGATAACCATATAAAGTGAAAATTTCTTTAGCCTGAGCTTCCGCTATTTGCCAGATACGGGCCTCTTCAGGCAAAATGTCCCTCGTTCCTTTAATGGCAGAAAGCTCTTTTTTCGGCTGTTCTTGGCTCATTTTCCCATCGCCTGCCTGTCGAGATTTTTTTCTTTCAATCTTGTTTTGTAGGTTTCTCTTCTGTTACTTCAAAAATTCCCTGTCGCCTTATTTTCCGGTACCGCTCTTCCAGCAATTCATCCAGGCTAAGCTGCTGCAGTTTTTTGAGAGTCTGGTGGAGATATTTATCTACATTTTTGAAAGTGGTTTCATAATCTATGTGGGCTCCACCTGGAGGTTCGGGAATTAGCTTGTCGATGATGCCCAGCTCGTAAAGTTTCTGGGCTCTCAGGCCCAGATTTTCCGCGGCTTTTTCGACGGCCATGGGACCCTGGTCCTTCCAGAGGATAGCGGCGCAGCCTTCAGGTGAGATGACGGAATAAAAAGCATATTCCAGCATGAGCAGGGCATCTCCAAATCCGATTCCTAATCCGCCGCCGCTTCCTCCCTCTCCGATTATCACGTTAATGATGGGCGTTTTCAGGCGGGAAATAATTTTCAGGTTGTAGGCAATAGCTTCAGCCTGCCCCCTCTCTTCCGCCCCGATGCCCGGGTAGGCGCCTGGCGTATCCACGAAGGTGATTACTGGGAAGCCGAACTTTTCGGCCATCTGCATAATCCGAAGAGCTTTCCGGTATCCCTCAGGATTAGGCTGCCCAAAATTACGTTCAATCCGGGCCTTGGTGGTGCGTCCTTTTTGATGGCCAATTATGGCCACTGTTTGACCTTTATAAAAAGCCGGCCACAATGGCCGGGTCGTCAGCAAACCTTCGATCGCCATGAAATTCCATAAAATCCTGGAATAGAGCGTTAATATAATCCAGAGTATAAGGTCTTTTCGGATGGCGGGCAATTTGAACGATATGAACGGCGGTCAGCTTTGGAGCAATTTTTTCCCATTCCTTAGCGATTTGCTCTCTCAAGGCAGCGATTTTTTCGCGCCGGTTAGAATCCTCACTAACTTCCAGAGCCTCAATTTGCTCTTTTAAAGCGATTATCGGTCGCTCGAGAGAATAAAAATCAAGCTTTTCTTTCATTTCAGGCACTCTTTCGGTTATTTTACCAGAAAATTATGTCCAGTGTATTCTAAAGATTACCTGTAATCCCTGTCAAGTGTCCGAACTGACTCATTAAAAATCTACTTGAAATTGATTCGTGGCCTCACGAGAAAATCTATCTGAAATTATGTTTTTCTCGCCGGCAGGAAAATTGAAATTTGGGCTGGAGCCAATCTGAAGATCAAAAATCGTCGTTTAAAATCTATAGCCACCAGTCAGAGAAACAGTTGTCCGATGTGGGTCGTCCTTTTCTTTAATTAAAGAAAAGTGACCTTCCAGTTTCCAGTGAGTCATAAAATAAAAATTAAAGCCCCCGCCGAAAAGTAGTGATTTGATGAAGATCAAATCCCCGAGGTTAGTAATTTCAAAAGGCCGAGAGCCGGAACCGAAACTTAAGTAAAAATAATTTTCTGGGCCAAAATATTTTCTACCTTGAACCACCCAAGAAAAATTTTTCCCGGTTTCTTCCGGCGTGTAATAACCACGGAGGGAAAAATAATAGTCCTTAAAATAATAGCCTAAACTACCTAAATAAACTGAAACATTGGTCGTCCGGAAATGCATTCGCCAGTAACCGAGTGAACCTTCCAAGCCGTCATAGAGGTGCTGGTAAATTTCCAGAAGCCAGGAAGTCCTGGGTAAGGAATTAGCCGGCGTAGAATAATTTAAATCTAAATAAGCATAAGCGCCTTTCCAGAGGCGGGGATACGCTTCCAGGCCGAATAAATAATCAGTCCGGTTGAAATATCTACTGTGGCCGAGCTTAGGAATCAGGGTTAGGACAGAAGATGGTCGGTACAGAAATAAGACTCTCTCCGAGCTGAAAGAGTTCGGCTGATCGCTGTAATTATCAGACCGGTATTGAACCCAGATTTCTGCCCTTTTCCCTCCAGTAGCTGATTCTTTACTGCTTATTTTTTTAAATGAGTTTAATTCGTTTAGATAATCTTTGTTATTAGGATCAAGCTTGACCGCCTTCTCTAAGCACTGCTCAGCTTTTTCCCAATTTCCTGATTGTTGATAGATTTTGCTTAATCTGAACCAGGCCGCAGCTTCACTTTCGCTCGAAGGATTCTGTCCGATAACTTGAAGGTATAATTCTTCAGCCTGGTGAAGCTGTCCAGAAAGCTCTTCTACTCTTCCAAGCTCCAGGAGAGCCTCGATATCCATCGGGTTTTTTTCGAGAGTGGCTTCCAGAATCTGGCGAGCGGCAGAGACTTGACCTTTCCAGATAAGAATCCGAGCTTTGAGTAGCAGGGCATCATGATGGTCAGGTACTAGGTTTAAAATCTGGTCGATAACTTTAATGGCTTCTTCATATTTGCCGGAAAAAGCCTCAGCCTGGGCCAAAATAAAAGCGACCTCAGTATCTTCTGGATGCTCTTTTAGATAGGTTTCACCTAACTTTTCAACTTCGGCATAATTCCTGGCTTTAAGGGCGGCCTCCGCTCTTTTTTGGACAGAGGTTTCCTGGTTAGCTAAAAGCAAACCATAGAGGCAAATAATTGAGATTATAATTATTGAAACCTTTAAAATCCTTTTTTTTCCATTTTTCCCCATTCTTTTTTCCCTTTTAAATAATCTATAAAGGCTTTGACCCGGATAAATGATAGACATTGCCTATAAATGATATTCTCCAGTAAGCAAGAGGGCAAGAGTTCTAAAATATCCTTAATCCCGGGATAACGGCGTGGAGACAATTCTTCCAGTAGAATTGAACCCAGAGAAATCATTGTCCCAACAGCGACAGCCAGAGCAAAAAAGAGGGAGGCATAGGTATAATTAATAATCCGGAAGATAGAAGCTAAGATAAAAAATAAATAGCCATAAAGTTCAACTAATGGACCAGCCAGCTCAAAAACGAAATAAAAAGGGAGAGCAAACAGTCCGGTAATTCCATAGTGAGGGTTAAAAAGCATTCTCTGGCTTTTAATTAACGTTTCCAACAGACCCCGGTGCCAGCGATTGC
>PNJE01000076.1 GCA_002877915.1 Candidatus Aminicenantota bacterium | reverse complement strand
CTCCTCCGGAAGCTGCTACATGTTCAGCCGCCAGTGCCCTGATGGCTGCCCGCGTTAAGCGTCCTCCAGTGAGCTTTCCTGTTTTCTCAGTCATATAAATTTTAGCCGCCGTCGGCTCGAGAAGCTGAAGCCTTAAAGATTCTGATTTTAAACCATTTTGCACCGAATCCCGCATAATTTTTAACCGACGGGTCATCTCGGCCAGGATATCTTCTTCCTTTCGGCCCAAAAGCTCAGCTTCATACCGACAACCGAGCTGGCCAAGAGATTCTCCAGATGAAGTGGCTAGATTAACTATTTCTTCCGCCGAACGAAATAGAGACTTCCCCTTCACGACAAAAGAGACTGGAGGACATTTCCATAAATTAAGACCTTTTAGCTTTTTTAGTTGTGGCTCAATCTCGGCTGGAAGAGGCTTATAGTCAGCCAGATGAATTAAAATACGTTGTGATTTTTGTGTTGTTTTTATTGCCTCAAATTTGGCCACCTTTTGGCCAGGTGTTCCAAGAATATTTTTTACCTCAGCTTCCATTTCCACTGGTGTTTCCAGCAAAGTTTCATAATAATCCCCGGAGAGCAGTAGCGGCCATCCGTTTAGCTCTGTGATTTCAACCGCTCCACCGCCTATTGATTTGCCCACAATTACCAGCCGCCGCCCTGATTTTGAGCTGAGCTCAATCCGGACCGTGTTAGGATGGTCAGCTGACTTGACGGGTCCAATGACAAAATCAAATTTATGTCCTGAGGCTGAAGCCAGCTTTAGTGCCTGAAAAAATCGGGCGTCGGTTATTTCCCATCCCAGAAATCCGGCCGCAAAAGCCAGGTCCGAATTCTGCTCGCGATAAACCCGGGCATAGGAGCCATTTGAGTCGAAAATCACCCGCGCTTCTACAGGTTCTTCTCCCAATAAATTTCTGGCTAAAAAGCCAAGCCGATAAGAGGCCGCTGTATGCGAGGAAGAAGGTCCGCGCATTATTGGCCCGATAACGTCGTTAAAAATAGATATTGCTTTCATCATCAGCCATATTAATCGCTCCAGATAGCTATGTCAACGCCCAGTAAAAATTTAATCGATAATTCCGATAACCATGAATAAAAAATGAATAAAAATATAAGAAAAGTTTGAAAATTCCGCACCTAATAACTAAATATAAAATGGTTATTCCGGGTTTTTTATGGGAAAGAGGAAGAAAAAAATCTCAAAAAGCATAAACTATCTGGCTAACTGATATTAGATATAGCAGGGTGAATAACATCTTATCTGTTTCCCGGATATTATTTTTTTTGAGCAGTTTTTCTGTCATCCATTTAACCTAAGAGCCAACATCATCTTATTAATTCCCTCAGCCCCCACAGAAATGTCGGACGAACCTCTAAAATAAAACCCTGAAAGCCGAGCAAGGTCAAACTCCCCCTATTACTTAATCCAATTTCAAATCCCAGGCTCCTCAAGTAGGTCCCCTTCCTTGCAATTCTCAATATTCAAATATAAAATTATGTAGAAATTAGGTAAGCCGGTCGCTCCAAGAAAGAGAAAAATTAGGATAAAAATATGGATGACGATTCTAAACCACTCAAGCAAAAGCTAAGTGAAGTTTTAATTGGCAAGCCACGAAGCATCAAGGATCCTTCTCTTTTTCATAAATTATCTCTTATTCCCCTGCTGGCCTGGATAGGTTTGGGGGCAGACGGTCTTTCCTCGGCGTCTTATGGTCCCGAAGAAGCTTTTCGGGTGCTGGGAAAACATACTTATCTGGCAATTTTTTTAGCCCTGGCTACCGCCTTAACTGTTTTCATAATATCTTATGCCTATTCCAGGATTATTGAATATTTTCCTTCAGGGGGAGGTGGCTATATTGTCGCTACCCATACTTTGGGCGAGAAGGCTGGAGTTTTATCGGGCTGTGCTCTTCTGGTTGATTATATGCTAACTGTATCTGTATCTATCGTTTCTTGCGGAGATGCTATATTTAGTTTTTTGCCCTTATCCTATCAAGCCTATAAGATTCCTTTCGAGATCCTGGCCGTAGTTTTTTTAGTCGTTCTAAATCTTCGGGGAATTAAAGAATCAATTACGACCCTTTCACCAATTTTTTTGCTATTTGTTTTGACCCATCTTTTGCTCATCGGGTCGGGCATCTTCCGGCATATTCCCGCGGCTCATCAGGTTTATTCTAATATTCAGGCCGGTTTTCAAAGTGGGCTGGCCACGCTCGGGCGAACCGGATTATTTCTATTATTTCTCAAGGCCTTTTCCATGGGCGGCGGCACTTTTACCGGGATTGAAGCTGTTTCCAACGGTTTGCAAATACTCAGAGAACCCCGGGTAGAAAATGGTAAGAAAACCATGATGTACATGGCCACCTCTCTGGCCATTACTGCCGCCGGGATTTTCGTTTGTTATTTGCTTCTCAATGTTTCTCCGGGAGAAGGTAAGACTCTCAACGCCATCCTGGCCGAAAAAGTTTTTGGAACCTTTGGCCTGGGGAAAATTCTGGCTATGCTAACGATTTTTTCAGAAGGGGCTTTGCTCCTGGTGGCAGCTCAAACTGGTTTTGCCGATGGTCCCCGGGTGATGGCCAACATGGCTCTCGATTACTGGTTGCCCCGGCGTTTTGCCTCTCTTTCCAATCGCTTTACCATTCAGAACGGAGTTTTAATAATGGGAGCGGCGGCCATTCTGTTAATTCTTTACTCCCATGGCCACATTTCTACCCTCGTGGTGATGTATTCTATAAATGTGTTTCTAACCTTTTCACTTTCCGAATTGGGAATGTCTAAATTTTTCATCACCCATCGAAAAACGGATAGAAATTGGAAAAAGCATCTTCCTGTTCACCTTATTGGTTTGGTAGTATGTGCCACTATTCTGACCGTGACTATCTCTGAAAAATTTACCTTGGGGGGCTGGCTAACTCTGGCCATTACTTCAGTGGTGGTCGCCCTGTGCTTCATAATTAGAGCTCATTACATTAGAGTAAGAAAGGGAGTGAAATCCTTAGATGAATTATTGAACATTCCTGTTTCTGGCTCACCCAACCTGAATCCTCCCAACCCAAAAGAAATGACAGCTATCCTGTTAGTCAACGGTTACAATGGGTTTGGCATTCATTCCCTTCTCTCGATCATCCGCAATTTCCCAGGACTTTATAAAAATTTCATTTTTCTAACCGTAGCCGAGGTAGATGTTTCTGCTTTTAAGGATTCCAATCCCGTAGTGCATATTGAAACAGAAACCAAAAAATGGCTTCAACAATATGTTGATCTGACTAGAAGGTTAGGATTCCCCGCGGCTTACAGATACGATCTTAGCCCGGAAATTATTCCAGCCGCTACCAGCTTGGTAGAGAAAACGGTTCAAGAATATCCCCGCTCAACCGTTTTCTTAGGCCAGTTGGTTTTCCGTCAAACCGGCCTGGTCAGGCGATTGCTCCACAATGAAACAGCCTTTACCATTCAAGAGCAATTACACTGGAAAGGCATAACCACTATCATCCTGCCCATAAGAATTAATATCTGATTTTGCCGCCAGAATATATATTTTTTATCCTGATTGAAAGTGTTATAAGGGACTGAAATTTGGCTTCAGCCGCCAGCTCCAGAATTAAGCTCTAAAATGGAAATTTAACAGTGGGATCTCTATTATATTGACAGCCATAAAAAAAATTCTTAAAGTAAAGAAGTTATAGCAAATGGAAAACCATATTCAAACTCAGGGGGATAATAGCCCAAAAAAGAGAATTCTACTGGTAGAAGACGATGCGCTGATTGCCCTGATGGAATCAGAACTCTTAGAAAGCGGAGGGTACGAGGTTCTGGTTGCCCATTCTGGACAAAAAGCCTTAGAAATTTTCGAATCAGGTCAACCGATAGATCTTGTTCTCATGGATATTGACCTCGGTCCCGGAATGGATGGCGCCGAAACGGCCCGCCGCATTTTGGCTAAAAAAGACTTGCCAGTAGTTTTTATTTCGAGTCATACCGAGCCAGAGATACTGGCTAAAACTGAAGCTATTACTTCATACGGTTATATAGTTAAAGGTTCAAGCGATACGGCCTTTTTCGCCTCCCTTAACATGGCCTTCAGGCTTTATGCTGCTCACCAGGAACTTCTTAAAAAAGCCAGGGAGCTCGAAGACTTGGCTGATAACTTGAGCAGCACAGTTAAAAAGCTCTTGAAAATGCAGGAAGAACTGAAAATCCGTGAGCAAAAGCTTAAGGAAACTTCCGAACACCTTGAGGCCACTCTGAATTCTCTGCCCGACCTGATGTTCGAGCTGGATGAACAAGGAACTTACCTTGATGTTCGCGCTCCAAACCCCCATCTTTTGGTCAGGCCCAGGGATGAACTTATCGGCCGAAAAATTTCTGATTTTCTGCCAAAGGAGGTGGCTGATTCTTTAATTTATGCCCTTCAGGAGGCAGCTGAAAAAGGATTAGCCGAAATGAATTATTCCCTGGAGCTTCCTTCCGGGATTCATTATTTTGAAGCTTCAATAGCCAGGAAAGGAGAAAATCGGCCCGGCCAAAATACCTTTGTTGCCCTCGTTCGGGATATAACTGACAGCATAGAGGCCCAGCTTAGCCAGCAAAAGTCAGAAATAAGGTTCAGCCGATTATTCCATTCCATGTCAGAAGGCGTAGCCATACACCGCTTAATTTTTGACCAGCAAAGGAAGCCTGTTGATTATGAAATAATCGAGGTAAACGAAGCTTACAGCCGGCATACCGGCCTCAGTCGAGATCAAACTGTTGGTCAGAAAGTTTCTAATTTATTTGGTCCAGGAGAGGTACCTTATTTAGAACTTTTTTCTCAAGTCGTCCTGGAGGGCCGACGAGAATCATTTGAAACTTATTTTCCTCCTTTAAACAGGCATTTTAAAATTACCGCCTTCCCACTGGGGGAAAATATGTTCGCCACAGTTTTTGAAGACATAACGGAAAAGAGGAAAACAGAACAGGCTCTGCGGGAACGAGAAGAAAGGTATAGACTGATATTTGACAATGCCCCGATTGGCATCCTGCAATTCGATGACCGCGGCACCATAACCGAATGCAATGATGAATTTGTCAGGATTATAGGCTCCAGCCGGGAAGTTTTAATCGGGTTCAACATTTTGGAAAGGGCGGGAGATGATAAAGTTAAAGAGGCTATAAGGGAAGCCTTGTCCGGAAGAATTGGCTATTACGAGGGAATTTACCATTCAGTCACGGCCAATAAATCAACTCCAGCCCAGGGTTTTTTTGCCGGCATTTTTGATCGCTATGGCAATTTTGTA
Organism: Candidatus Aminicenantota bacterium; assembly: GCA_002877915.1. Lineage (GTDB taxonomy): Bacteria > Acidobacteriota > Aminicenantia > Aminicenantales > Saccharicenantaceae > Saccharicenans. The sequence goes on along the minus strand of PNJE01000076.1, from coordinate 32,731 downwards.
AGCGGTATTGGCATTTTCGAGGACGTTTCGGGACGATACCAAGCCGAAGAAGCGCGGCGGGATTCAGAAGCCAGGTTACGGGCTATTTTCGATAGCTCCATACATTCTTTTATTTTCCTGGATACTGAAGGACGCATCCAGGCTTTTAATCAGATAGCTGATAAAAGAATGATAGAAGTATTAGGGCAACACTTAGAAGTAGGAAAAATGTTAGTTGATCTTCTTCCCCAAAAATTTAAAGCCACCTTCCCTGAAACTTTGAGCCGGGCCCTTTCTGGAGAATATGTCAGAGTAGAAAGAGAAATAGCCCGTTCCGATGGTTCCCTGCTTTTCTATGAATTTTATTTGACCCCTGTATATTCACCAGAAAGAAATATTATTGGTGTTTTTTTCTCAGCCGAAGATATCACCGAAATAAAAGAAGCAGAGCTGGCTCTGCGACAGAGTGAAAAGCGCTTTCGAACTATTTTTGAATATTCAGGGACAGTTATGCTGTTAATTGATCCGGAAGATGGGAAAATCATAGATGCTAATTATCGAGCTGAGGAATTCTATGGCTATTCCCGAGAAAAATTGCGCCAAATGAACATCAAAGAGATAAATACTCTCCCACCAGACATCGTTCAGCAGCGAATGGATGAGGCCAAACAAAGGGCAGTTAACTATTTTATCTTCCCTCATCGTTTGGCTTCAGGGGAAATAAAAGAAGTCGAGGTCCATTCCCATCCAATTGAGTTCGGGGAGAAAAAATATCTTCTTTCCATAATCTTGGATATCAGCCCGAGAGTTCAACTCGAAAGACAATTGAAAAAAGCCTTGGAAGAAAAACAACAGATCTTAAGAGAATTACAGCATCGGGTTAAAAACAGTTTTGCCTTAATCCACTCCCTGATAAATCTAGAGCTAAACCGCCTCAAAGATAAAACCACAAGAGCCCCCCTGGAGAGTTTTAAAAGCCGGATAAATTCTCTTTCTAAACTTTATGACCTTCTTTCTTTAGGCGAAAAATACCAGCAAATAAGCCTGGATTTATTCCTTAAAGAGATATGTAAATCTATCCTAAATAGCTATACCTCCTCAGCCAAGAAAATTGAATTGAAACTCGACCTCAAACAGGTTAGCCTTGAAGTTAAGTCAGCTATTGCCATAGGCCTTATGGCTAATGAAATATTAACCAACGCCCTCAAGCACGCTTTCCCGGAAAGAACATCTGGTCGGGTTGAGGTTAAGCTGCACAAGGAAGGAAACCAGCTTTTCCTGGAAATTGCTGACGACGGAATAGGTTTACCAAGAGGCCAGGGGATATTTTCAAGTGAAGGAATTGGCCGCGAAATTATCGAATCTTTAAGCGAACAATTAGAAGCCAAAATGGAAATAGAAAGCCAACCCGCTCAGGGCACTAAATTCAAATTTTCCATTCCAGTAAAATCATCTCAGAATTAAACCTCGAGCACAAAAAAACTTATTTATTTAAAACTTGATGGATTAATTTATCTTAAAAGCAAAATTTATAAATAATCAGAAACCCAACCGACGGCCTGTCTGATTAAGAAGCTCAGGTCAAGGTTGATACAAAAATAAATTAAACAGTCTGACGATTCATTAAGGCAATATATTTTCTTATAAATTTCACAGCTCCATCCGACCGACGGAACACTGGCAAACCAGATTTTTCTAAGTGCTCAGTTAGGGGATCATAAAGATGTCCGGCATCAATATTAATTACCATTGGCTTGTCGATTTTATTAAAAATATCAATCATCCGACCAGCAAAAGTCTCGGGATTATATAGGTTTTCGCCGTGCTCCTCGCCTGGGGGCAGAGTCTGCAAAGAAGCCGTCATCGGGACGCAGGAGATTACAGCACAATCAATATTTTCATCTTCAAGAATTGCCTGGGCACAGCCAGAAAAAGTGGCATCATCAGCCATCGGTGTCACATCAAGAGGGTTGTGAACATCCTGAAGCCGGTCAATCCCTAAGGGCTGAAGAATTTGCAAAATTCGGTTTACTGTTGCCTTTGAAAATTCACCCAGCTGCAATTCTCCATCAGTCCCTTTCAGATTGTCGGCCATAATAACAGATTCAAATCCAGCATTGGACATCAGACCAATTCTGAAGCCGTTCACTTTCTTCCTTGAAAGATAAATTAAGCCTTTAATAAAATTCTCGAACTCCTCAATGGTTTCAGCTACCATTGCTCCAGCTTGTGATAGTAAACTCTCAGCCACGGCGTAATCGCCAGCCACCGAAGCAGTATGGCTGGTAGCCTTCTGCCCTTCTGGACTCCGCCCAGATTTATAAACCACAATTTTTTTGCCCGCCTGTTTCGCTTTTCTGACCGCTTCGACAAAACGCCGCCCATCAGCTAACTTGAAACCTTCGATGTAGGCCGCGATTATTTCGACCTCCGGTCGTTCAGACATATAACTCAGATAATCGCCCACCGTTAAATCGAGCTGATTTCCGACGGAGACTGCATAGACCGGCTCGAACCAGGTCTGCTGGCTCATTCTTGAAAGCATGAAAGCACCGCTTTGGCTGATAATGGCCAGGCCAGCTTTTATCCCGGCCGGTCTTTTAAATTTATATTCAGGAATAAAAGTACTGTCATATTTGCCCGGAGCTGAGATTATTCCGAGACAGTTTCCCCCGTTGACTACCGGGGCCGGTTTACCGAGCTCTCTTTTTTTCTTGATTAAATTACGAATTTCATCTTCCAGATTCTGGGTTCCAGATTTTTCTCCCAGGCCGCCGGCAATGATGATTACGGAGCGAGCTTTTTCCAATTCCACCACTTCTTTCATTACCGGATAGACCTGATCAGCTCCAAGGATCAGGATAAATAGGTCAACGGGCTCTGGCAAAGCAGCCACCGAGGGAAAGCAGCGGCAACCCTCGATGCTTTCCAGGCCAGGTTTGACCACATAAATTTTATCTTTGGGGAAGCCGTTCTTGATGACATTGTTCAAGATAATGTGGCCGACATTCATTTTTTCTGAAACCCCTATAAGTCCGATAGTTTCTGGCTCGAGGATTTTCTTGATTTGGCTAACTGGTCGGCCATCACTCTCTACTTTCTGCCTAGAAAAGCGAGCTAAACCATCGAGGGGAACAAACTTCTTCTGCCTCATAACCAGAGGATTAATTTCAAGTTCTTCAATGGTATAAATTTCTTTGTGATTGAAGGGTGAAAAATCTTCGGCTATTTGTTGAAATATCTGGATGGCGGCTATTATCCTTTCTGCTTCTATTAATGGTTTCCGGCCGCGAAATTCCCGGGCAATTTTGCCAAAAACTGCCACTGGCTTCAAGGCTGATTCTATGTCCTGGCTACCGAGCCCACTCGACGGAAGGATGGCCAGGCTGTGACCATCTTTCAGATGAGCATTCAGATATTCGACATCCAGGCCCCCACCACCAAAAGTGACCACCGGACCAAAATCCCTGGAAACCCTGAGCCCTAAAAGAAGTTCTGAACCAAAGCCTACCTGTTCATAATCAACCAGCTCAACCACCAGAAATCCCCGGATTGATTCAGCTACTTCTTTGACTGAAAATTGATCAGGACCAAATCTCCGGACAAAATTAAATGGAATTTCTTGGCTCATTTTTTTGACGGCCTCCCTGACTTCACTTAGGGAAGCTTTAACTACGGCCACTCCCCCGACGTCCGACTTATGCTGAATTAAAGGTGAGACAACTTTAATCACGACCTTTTCTTTACCCAGTCTTTTTAGCTGGTTAAGAGTAAGCTTTCCTTCTCTGGGCAAAAAGATATACCTGGGAACGCTAAAGCCATAGGCTTTAAGCAAGGCATAAACTTCAGGCTCCAGCAAAAAAGACCGCCCCTCTTTTTCCGCTTTTTGCCAGATTGACCTGGCTTTAGTCATCGGTGCTTTCATAGCTTCTTTCCTTATAAAAATCAATTTATTTATTTTTTAAGAGCCAGGCACATAAATTTCGGCTCTTTAAAGTCTTGATTAATTTTAGCTCTAATTCTCACCGGGCACTCGAGAAATCAGTCCCCGGTATATTCAAATTCAAACTCAGTTCATTTTTAAAGCCCACGAATAGCTTTTTCCTCTTTTTGTCCAGGCAAAGCCACCAGCCTCTCCACGCTCCGATCATTAATCCATTTATTTTTTCAAGCTCGGCTAATTTAAATCAATCCTTTTGAAAAGCAGCCTGGCGACCGAGGTCAAAGGCTTTCAGATTCGTTTGAACCACTTGGGCTCCTCTTTTCTCAAAAAGAACACCTATATATTTTTTCAGGTGCTCCTCCTTAAGAGGAAGAAAAATCGAGGCCGCTCCCAACATAACCATATTCTGGGCTCTGAGGCTGCCGGCCTCCTTAGCCAGCTTTTCTGAATCTATTAGGACATTCACCGGAGCCTTTCTGATTTCTCTAAAAATATCATCAAGAGGTGGATAATCTGGAATATTAACGTATGGGGTGCGGCTTGAAACCACTGCCCCGTCTGGCTTAAGATATTCAAAATAGCGCAGGGTCTCCAGAGGTTCAACGCTCAAGATCATATCAGCTTTGCCCCGGGGAATAAGGTCGCTATAGATGGCTGAATCGGCCAGACGGAGATGGGATTGAACCGCTCCGCCCCGCTGGGACATCCCATGTACCTCGGCTTGTTTAAAAAACAATCCCGCTTCTAAGGCTGCCTGGTCAATAACAAAAGCTATCGACAGGATACCCTGTCCTCCAACTCCAGCCAGAATGATGTCATATTCCATGCTCAGCTCCTTTTTTTCTCCCCTAAAATCTGAATGCATTCTCTTCTGGCAATTATAACTGAAAGACCATGATAAGCCAGCTCTTCCCGAATAATTTTGACATTTAATTCATGGTTTTTCGGGAGAGGAATAATCACTCTCAAGTGATTCTTATCTACCCCCAGTCCTTCAATTAACCTATCGAGGGGCGCACCTGTTCCAAAACTTGGCTGTCCTCCAGTCATAGCTACCGTGCCGTTGTCCAGAATAATTACAGTCATATCGGAATTAGAATAGACAGCGTCAAGAAGAGGGGTGATACCAGAATGAGCAAAGGTTGAATCCCCGATTACTGCGATGGATGGGAAAATACCAGCTTCAGCTCCGCCCTTGGCCATAGAAACACTGGCCCCCATGCAGACGCAGGTGCTGATGGCTTTATAAGGCGGCAGGGCACCGAGGGTATAGCAGCCAATATCAGAAAAGACATTGGAATGAGGGAAATCCTTTAAAGCTTCATTTAAGGCTTTAAATGTGTCGGCGTGCGGACACCCAACACACAGTTGGGGTGGCCGACCAGCTAATTTAAAATTTTCTATCTTTAAACCTTTTTTTTCATCCAGGCCCAGGGCTTTAGCCACCGCATCGGGCGTCAGCTCACCGCTTGAAGGTAGGCTTCCATCCATTTTGCCCCTGATTTTTTTCCCGGTAATTCCCACTACTCCTCTTATCAATCTCTCTATGAAGGGATAACCCTCTTCAATTACCAGAATTTCTTCCACCTGCTCAATTAATTGCCGCAGTTTATTTTCAGGAAAGGGATAAGTGGAAATTTTAAGGGAAGAAGGCTCAACAGCCAAATCGATAGCGGCTTCTTTAAAATAATTATAGCCCAGGCCCGAAACTACCACCCCCAGCTTTTTGTTCTGGTCATTGATGAACAGTTGATTAAAGGGAGAACCCTCAGCATATTCCTTAAGGTCCTTCTGCCTTTCGAGCAAAATTCGGAATCGCCGCTGGGCGTTAGCCGGCAGAAGCGTCCAGTCTTCAGGACGACCGTAATTTAATCCCTGGTTTGGCTGGCGGGGTTCCCTGACCAAAACTGAAGAGCGGCTATGAGCTAAGCGAGTCACTAATCTGACCATTACTGGCAGGCCAAAACGCTCGGAAAGATCAAACGCTTCCCTGGTCATATCATAAGCTTCCTGATGATTGGCCGGCTCCAGGCATAACACCCGGGCAAAATCAGCATAATAGCGGCTATCCTGCTCATCCTGAGAAGAATGCATACCTGGATCATCAGCCACCACTACCACCAAGCCGCCATTAGCCCCGGTAATAGCTGAATTGATAAAAGGGTCAGCAGCTACATTCAGACCAACATGCTTGAAGGAAACCAAGGCTCGCTTTCCGGCAAAAGAAACGCCCAGGGCTTCTTCACAGGCAACTTTTTCATTTACGCACCACTTGGCTACAAACTTGCGGCCACCTTCCGATAATTTAATAAGATATTCCATTATTTCTGAAGCCGGTGTTCCAGGATAAGAATAACCAGCTGTCAAGCCGGCCTGAACGGCGGCCAGAGCTACGGCTTCATCTCCCAAAAGAACCTCTTTTTTCATGCTGATTTCCCTCAGTTTAATAAATACAGGTTTTTAGACAGGTTTTAAGCATACAATTTAACCCCTTTTAGTGTCAAGAATATAAGTTTCTCCTTAATCTTTATTATTCCTATAAAAACATGCTATATTAGTTAAGTATCGATTGCCGGCTTGAAAGATTGCCCTTAAATAAATCAAAAAGGAGACGGCCGATGTTCAGAATCTCAACCAAAGGAAGATATGGAACCAGGCTGATGCTCAACCTGGCTCAGCATTACCAGAAAGGCCTGGCGGCCAGATCATTAAAAGAAGTAGCCGAGGAAGAAGATATCTCCATTAGATACCTGGAACAGATAATTATCCCCTTGCGGGTCCACCACCTGGTAAAAAGCGTTCGGGGAGCTGGAGGAGGCTATACCCTTACCAGGCCGCCGGCCGCAATTAAAGTCAGCGAAGTTCTGCAAGCGGTCGAAGGCAATTGCTGTCTGGTAGAGTGCCTGGAAGATAAGAATTACTGTCCAAGAATGTCCTACTGCGCGGCTTATGAAATCTGGAAAGAAGGAACCAGAATTATGAAGGAATACTTTGATTCAGTTTCTCTTCAGGACATGATAAAAATAGCCGAAAAAAAGAGCCGTCGCCAGCCCAGAACAACCAGGAAATAAGTAGAGATAAAGGACCAGATGTCAGGTTGGGTCAGGCTTTTATCTTCTCTTAGGTTAGCTATTATCCTCCTGTTTTTAATCATTCTTCTTTCGATAATTGGAACCATCATCCCCCAGGGCGAGGCTCTATCATTTTACCAGGAACATTTTCCTGCTACTTCCCGGTTGATAGCTTTCCTTGGATTAGATCATCTTTACCGCTCGCCTGTTTTTCTTAGCCTGGTGTTTCTTTTCCTGCTAAATTTGCTTCTCTGTTCTTTTCACCAATTTCTGGGCAAAATATCCAGACTCAGGAGCTGGACCAAATTATCAGGCGATTCTTCAGAGGAAGAAAATGAAATTAAAATTAAATTAAAACCATCTGAGGATCACCAGACGAGAGCCGAAGCCATAATTATCGCCCTTAAAAAAAAGAAATACCACCTGAAGACCAGGACGGAAAATGAGCGGAAAATAATTCTTGCCCGGAAGGGCTATCCGGGGTTATTTGGACCAGAAATAGTCCACCTGGGTTTAATAATTATTATTATCGGTGGTTTGCTTTCCGCCCTTTTTACTTACCGAACTTCACTGGCTCTTCTTGAAGGGGAATCAATTACCGTCCCGGAGAAAAATTTCAGTCTTCAGTTGAATAAATTTCTGACTGAATATTATCCTGATGGTTCGGTCAAAAGCTGGAAAAGCCTGATTTCAGTAATTGAAGATCATCAGCCGTCAGCTAAAGCAGCAGTGGAAGTTAATCGTCCCTTTAAATACAAAGGCCTTAATATTTACCAGATAAGTTATGGACAAGATTGGGATAGAACAGCGGTCGAACTGGAGATTAAGACCGAAGACATGCCGATGAGGAAAATTATCTTGGCTGCAGGCCAGACCACCAAAATAAATTCAGATCTGAGGATCAGGGTTTCGAATTTCGTTCCCGACTTTCAAGTTGATTCTTCCGGCCAGATTATCAGCCGGTCAGCTGAAGCCAATAACCCGGCCGCCCTGGTGGAGATTCAGTCAGACAATCAGACGATTTTTTCTGGATGGGTTTTTTATTTTTATCCGGACTTTACCCGTTTCCAGAGAAAAACAAGGCCCGGGGTGACGGTCTTTTTGAAAAGTTTTACCGCTCCCGTTTTTTCTGTCCTGGAAATATCCTCCGACCCCGGTTCAAACCTGGTCTGGGCTGGCTCTATCTTCATGATGCTTGGACTTATAGGTTCATTTTATTTTAAATATAGAGAGCTCAGAATTATAATTGATTCGAGTGGGCGGGTTAGCCTCCGACCCTATGCTCGCCAAAATCGCCTGGGTTTAATTAATGAAATCAAAAAACTGGAAGAAGACTTAAATCTAAGCAAATTTCAACCTGGAAGTTAAAATGGAAGAAACCACCTATCTTTTATTAGCCTTCTTGACCTATATCGTAGTTATGCTATCTGGCTTTTTTTCCTTTTTTAGCCAGAGAAAAATTTTTATCCGAGCTTATCATCTCCTTTCTTTTTTGGGTTTGGGTTTCCATTCTTTCTCTTTGATTATTAGAACTTTCAATAGTGGTCACGCTCCATTTACTAATATGTACGAATCGATAAATTTTTTAGCCTGGGCTTGTGTGCTGGCGGTCATCATATTCGAGCGGATATTTAAATTGGAAAAAATTGGTCCTTATCTGTGGTTATTGATAGTGGCCTTAATGGCCCTCATTTCATCACCAGCCCTTCCCAAAAACGTCACCCCACTAGTTCCAGCTCTCCAGAGCTATTGGCTGTGGCTCCATGTTTCAGTTACCCTGCTGGGAGAAGCTTTCCTGGCCTTGGCCTTCGTTTCCAGTCTTTTTTATCTTAGTGCTTCTTCCAGACACAAAGCTGATCCTCAAAATGAAAAAAAGAAGCAGAAATATGACCTAATCGCCTATCAGGCAGTAGCTGTCGGCTTTCCACTTTTTACGCTGGGAGCACTAATTTTTGGCATGATCTGGGCTAACAAAGCTTGGGGCAGGTACTGGGGTTGGGATCCCAAAGAAGTCTGGTCCTTGATAACCTGGTTATTTTATGCTGTATACCTTCATACCAGGCTGGTTTTAGGTTGGAGCGGCAAGAAGTCAGCCTTGATTGCCATCATCGGTTTTCTGGCTGCTCTTTTCACTTTTTTCGGAGTTAATTACCTGCTCCGCGGGCTCCATAGCTATGCTTGAGAGAATTCCCTTTCAGGCTGGCCTTAGTTTTATCTTAATCCGCGAGTTATCAATCACTTGAATTTTTTTTCGTGCTATATTCCGTTCTTTTATTTTATTTCACAATGGCCTGGCTCAAGTGAAAAAAGAATTTTTATTTTTTATCGCTGCCAGTCACTTTACCCCAACCTTTCTTTCCGCGGCTTCAATAGTATTCATCAGAAGCATAGTGACGGTCATCGGACCAACACCTCCAGGAACCGGAGTTATGGCTTCGGCTTTCTCTTTGATAGCTTCAAAATCACAATCACCCACTAAACGATATCCTTTAGCCGCCGTCGGATCTGGTACCCGGTTACCCCCGACATCAATCACCACGCTTCCTGACCTGACCATATCGGCCGTAATTACCCGGGGGGCTCCCATAGCCGCTACCAAAATATCAGCCTGAAGGGTAAACTTCTTTAAATCTCGGGTGCCGGTATGGCAAATTGTTACTGTGGCATTAGCCCCGGGCTTTTTCTGCATAAGCAAAGCCGCCAGTGGTTTCCCCACGATGTTACTCCGGCCACAGATAACCACGTGTTTTCCTTCCGGGCTGTAGCCACTGCGGACGAGCATTTGCTGTATCCCGTAAGGCGTGCAGGGCAAAGGGCAAGGCTCACCCCGGAGCAACTTGCCAACATTAATCGGATGAAAACCATCGACATCTTTTTCTGGAGAAATAAAATTAATCACCTTGTCCGGATTAACCCAATTGGGCAAAGGCAACTGGACCAGAACCCCATGAAAACGTTGGTCCCGGTTAAGTCGGTCAACGGTCTTAAGAATCTCTTCCTCTGACGAATCTGCAGGCAGATGCACAGTTTCTTCAAAGATGCCGACTTCTTCGGCTCCTTTGGCTTTGGCCGTGACATAAGAAACCGAGGCCGGATCTTCCCCCACCAGAACGACTCCCAACCCGGGGACTATTCCTTTTTCTTTGAGGGCAGCAGCTCTTGTTTTTAATTCCTCCCTGATAGAAGCGGCTACTTCTTTTCCGGAAATTATCTTGGCCGGCATTTTTCTCCTCCTTGATAACTTTTTTCAAAGATTAGCTCAAAATTAAATAATGGTCAACCAGGGTTTTTTTAGACGTTCATTTGCGGAAACCAAAACACATTGGCTCAGGGCTAATGATAAAAAATAAACCTCAGAAACTGAGCTTCCACCGCCTTCAATTAAACATCTTTTCCAAGAGAATTTTCTCTTCTGTATCTATAATCTTTATAGAATTTTTCTTTTGTTTAACTTGGAGTAAAGCCTTGTCAGCCAGAGTGTAGACAGAAAGAAATTCACACGAGGGAGTGTTCAAAAGAACACATCCAACTGAAAAGGTAACCGGCTTTAAAACCTTTTGATTCAAATTATAATACTCCTCTTTGATTTTTCTAAAGATGCTATAAAGGTCTTCGAGGTTTTTGATCTGCTCGAAGAAAAATCCAAACTCATCACCACCCACCCTACCGATAAAATCTGTAGACCTCATTTTTTTGACGATGGCCTGACCGAAATTCCTCAACACTTCATCACCGGTCACATGACCCAGCTGGTCATTAATCTCTTTAAACCCATCAAGATCAAGCAAGCAAAAGGCGCTATTTCCATTAAATCCGGGAAGCCTGGACAGCTTTTCCTCCACTTCCTCCATAAAAAATTTACGGTTTAAAACACCGGTCAAGCTATCTACCTCAGCCATTTTTCTCAAGGAAACACTATGAATAAAATTTTCTCTATTTAATCGTTCCAAATAATAGGAAACGGCCATCCCGATAATACTAGCCGAAATCAGAAAAAAATTATTATTAATAAAAGCATAAGCCGGAAGCGGATTAATTTTAGTACTGGTAATTTCAAAAGCAACAATGATTAAAAAATAGTTAAAACTGGCATAGATGAATCTTAAGCCCAGAAAAGCATAGTTATAAATAAGCACCAGCATCAGCCCCTGAGAATAAAGATATTGGGCCGGAGCTGGAATTATCGCCAGCATGGCCAGAATGCCAAAGCCGGCCATTAGGATTATAAAAGAGACAAAAGGCTGATAGTACCGGATTATCTGCTTTTTAAAAAAGAAGGTCGCTCCCAGCATCAAGATGAGGAAGGGGTCAATTACCGCAAAGCGAATAAACCAAATTTTAGGCCAGAGAGGGCCAACACTTAAAGAATCGAGAATAGCAAAAATAGAATAAAGAAATAGGCCTAAAATTATGGCTAACCTGAGCCGAGGCAAGTTTTTTTGGTGGTAATTTTCTAAAAATTTTCTTTCAATTTCAGGATGAGGAAATGAAAGCTTCAGCGGATGCAATTTAACTTTATCCACAGCTTCCTTATATTAAATTAATTTTTGACTTAATTCAAATGAAAATAGGAACTTTTTAGTTGAGCTTCGAGAAAATAAAATAGCTATCTTGATTTACCTGGCCAATTTTGGTAGCTTAAATCAATGTTTTCAGGAGGCTTATTTTGGCTGGAAAGGGATATCAGACAATGAAAAAATCAGGCTCAATCTCCATTAAAATTGTTTTTCTCGTTTTAGTCTCCATCTTCCTGATTTCTGCTGAGGCCGCGGCCAGGGAGAAGTATTCTACTTGCTTATCTCCGGCGATGGAAGGACATTTTTCAGGCCAGGAAGAAAATAGACCAGCGATAGATGAACTTCATGATCAAATTGCTACCTTTATTAGTGGGTTACCTACAGCTCTGCCCTCTCTTCTTACTCTTCAGGAGGGCCCTATCTGGAAAAATTTCAGCAATTCTTTTAATTCTGTCTGGGAGAAAACCAAAGCTAAGCGGCTTACTGTCATGGAAACGTGGGCGGCTACCAAACTGGCCGAGGCCAGAAGCAAGACCAAAACTGTCTTCTATCCTTTTGGAGGTCCTGATCTTTTAACAGCCTACTTGCTTTTTCCAGAAGCCGAGACCTATATATTAGTCGGGTTGGAGCCGCCAGGGAATCTCCCCGAAATTCAGAGCTTGCAGTCTATATCCTTAGAATCTTATCTCAATGACCTCCAGGAAATTATGTCTGACTATCTTAATAAAAGTTATTTTATCACCCATAAAATGAATGAAGAACTGGATGAAAGAAAAATTAACGGGGTTCTTCCTCTAATTTGTATATTTTTAAAACGAACTGACAACCTGATTTCTGAAATTAAGAGGGTCGAATTTGACGATTCCGGTAATCCTTTAGAATCCGAATATCAACTGAGCCGGGCAAGAATTAAAAGGCCAGTTGGTTTCAAAATTAATTTCTTTAAAAAAGATTCTACCCGAGTGCAAACTGTCTACTATATTTCCTGCGACTTATCTGATGAACGTTTTTCCCCGCAGTCTAAATTTTTCTTATTTCTGAATCGCTACCCGGACTGGACTACCTTTATAAAATCAGCTTCCTATCTACTGCATTACAAAAATTTTATAAATCTTCGCCAGCTTCTCCTGGAGAGGAGCAGTTTCCTGCTCCAGGATGACACTGGAATTCCCTATCGTTATTTTAAAAACGAAGATTGGGATATCCAGCTATATGGGCGTTATGCCAAGCCGGTCAAAGATTTTTCTGGAGTGGAGCAACCAGATCTTAAATCTGCCTACCAAGATAAGACTAAAGTTAAACCCCTTCCTTTCCATCTTGGCTATCATTGGGGCACTAACCTTGATTGTTTGATGCTTCTCAAGCGAAAACTAAAACCGGCTGAGGTCCCCAGGTAAAGCATGAGATCTAAATACACAGTTTATACCGCCATGGCCCTGGTGGTGGCCAATATGATGGGCACGGGGGTTTTTACCAGCCTGGGCTTTCAGGTTAAAAGTCTGAGCTCCGGTTTAGCTGTAATTTTGCTCTGGGTTTTGGGTGGCTTGATGGCCCTATCGGGGGCGCTGACTTATTCCGAGGCAGTAGTACTTATGCCCCGCTGTGGCGGCGAGTATCATTTTCTCTCCCGTATGTATCACCCAGCCTTAGGTTTTCTGGCCGGTTGGATTTCCTTTCTGGTAGGCTTTGCTGCTCCAGTAGCTGCTTCTTCCGTAGCTTTTGCCAGCTATTTTCAGGGCCTCTTAAATCCGCGACTTATCAAGTCCTTAGATCATCTGATAAACGGAATAAACTCCACTAAGCTGCTGGCCTTACTGGTAGTGGTCGTTTTTACCGCCATCCATGCCGTTAATAAAATAGCTGGGGCCAAGGTCCAAAATATTTTTACCACCTTTAACGTTATGATCATATTCTTCCTGATAGCCGCCGGTCTTAGACATGGAGGGCAAAGCTCAGTTAGCTTTGCTTTTAATTCCATGGCTTTAAAAAACATTCTTAGCCCGGCTTTTGCTATTGCCATGTTTTTTGTTTCCTATTCTTACTCTGGCTGGAATGCGGCTGCCTATATCGCTGACGAGGTAGCTAATCTCAAGCGCAACGTTCCCCTCAGTCTGATAATTGGTTCAGCCCTGGTCATGATTATGTATGTATTGCTTAACTTTGTTTTTCTTTATACTGTGCCCATTAATGAAATGGTGGGCCGAATTGAAGTTGGGCATATTTTTGCGGCCAAAATTTTCGGCCAGCAAGCCGGGATGATTATGTCAGGGGCGATTTCTCTTCTCCTCTTGGCTTCGGTTTCTTCCATGGTTATCGCCGGTCCAAGAGTTTCCATGGTTATGGGAGAAGACCATTACCTCTTCAGGAAGCTGTCCAGAAAAAGCTCTAAAGATATACCCTTCTTGGCTGTTATCATTCAAGGACTTTTCTCTATAATTTATATTCTAACTTCAGGGTTTGAAAGAATGATTATTTTCACTGGTTTTACCCTGAACCTATTTACTTTTTTGACCGTCCTGGGGGTAATGATCACCAGGCACCGACATCCTGAATTGAGGCGAGAATATAAGACCTTAGGCTATCCTTTTACTCCGCTGTTTTTTCTAATTTTTCAATCCTGGATAATAATCTACGGGCTCTTATATCGACCGAAGGAATCCTTAGCCGGAGTGGCCATCGCTCTTTCGGGCTTAATCATTTATTTAATAAGCTCCAGGTCAGCCTCTAAGGTAAAAAATAATTTGCCTCCTGAAAGTCAGTGTCCCGAAGATAAATAAGAGTCAAGACACTTTAATTTTTTAATAATTAGGGTAAGACCTTATCCTCAGGTGGGCTTATAATTCTGAAGATAAAGAATCAAGGAGCCAGCTTATCGTTCAGAAAAAGCTTTCATCATCTTATTTAAATTCCCAGACTGACCATAATTTTGATAAAAAATGAAATTTAAGAAAATACTGTGCTACCGGACAAGGCTAAATTTCTTATAATCATATAATTCCTTCTCTGGCCAACCTGCCTCATCTTTTCCTGCGGACATTTTCGCCCAAGAAGTACCAGTTAATTAATAATATTAAGGCGATTCCGGCGAAAGTAATGAAAATTTTAGCCATCATTTTTCTTTTCTCGATCGTTTATTAAGTTTGCTAAATTTTGGCTCTTTTTAACCTTAAAGAATTGGAAACAACCGATACCGAGCTGAAAGCCATAGCCAGAGAAGCGATCATCGGGTTAAGAAGCAGATGGAAGAATGGATAAAGGATTCCCGCCGCTATTGGAATTCCTATGATGTTGTAAAAGAAGGCCCAGAATAGATTTTGCCTGATAATGGCCATCGTGCCTCGGCTTATTTTTAAAGCTGAAACAACTTTTCTCAAATTAGAACGAATTAGACTGATATCGGCCGCTTCGATTGCTATATCAGTGGCTGAGCTTATTGCTATTCCCACATCAGCTTGGACCAAAGCAGGAGCATCGTTAATCCCATCGCCAACCATGGCCACCACCTTCCCCTCCTTTTGGAGCCGGTCAACCTCTTTTAATTTATCCTGAGGTAAAACTTCAGCAATGATTCGGTCTAAGCCCAGGCTTTGGCCTACGGCCTGGCCAGTTTCAAAATTATCGCCGGTAAGCAGAACAGTAATCAGGCCCATTTCTTTGAGCTCAGAAATAACAGCTGGAGCTTCTTCTTTAATTTTATCAGATACAGCTATAAGACCATAAAACTCGGAACCATTTTGTTCTGCTACTCCCAAAACAGTCTGCCCCTGTTTTTCCAAAGCTTCAATTTTATCTTTAACTTCTTGACTTAAGCTAAATCCCTCAGCGGTTAAGAAGCGTTCGCTGCCAACTAATAATTTTTTGCCTTTAACCCTGGCTTTAATTCCCAGACCTTCGACGGCCACGAAATCTTCTGGCTCTGGTGGTTCAAGATGCGCTTCCCGGGCCGCTTTCAAAATAGCCTCGGCCAGAGGATGCTCTGACCCTTTTTCCGCTCCGGCCGCCAGTTCTAACAAATCAGCCGGACTATTTTTCCCCGGGATGATTTCGGTGACCTGAGGTTGGCCGGTAGTTAAAGTGCCAGTTTTATCGAAAATCACTGTGCCCACCTGGCTGGCTTTTTCCAATATTTCACCGCTTCTAATAAGTATTCCTGATTCCGCCGCTTTTCCAGTTCCAACCATCACGGCAGTGGGAGTAGCTAAGCCCAAAGCACAGGGGCAGGCAATAATCATTACGGCTACAAAATTCAACAAAGCCCGGGTTAAAGCTGGCTGTGGGCCGAAATCAAACCAGAGGATAAAGGTAAAAACAGCCACCGACATGACCAGCGGCACAAAATAACCAGCTATCTTATCGGCCAGCCGCTGCACTGGAGCTTTGGTGGCTTGAGCCTCCTGGACCAGCTTTATAATCTGGGCCATCACCGTCTGCGAGCCGACCCTGGTGGCTCTGAATTTAAAATAGCCCCGGCGATTAATGGTGGCTCCTATTACTTCCTCTCCCGGCTTTTTAAAAACAGGAAGGCTTTCACCAGAAATAGCTGATTCATCTACTGAGGCGGTTCCTTCAATTACAATTCCGTCAACTGCTATTTTTTCTCCTGGCCTGACGACAATTATTTCTCCAAGCTTTACCTCTTCCGCTGGAATTTCTATCTCCTGATTATTTCTTATTACCCGGGCAGTTTTGGCCTGAAGAGCGGCTAATTTTTTTATGGCCTGATAGGCTCGCCCTTTGGCCCGACTTTCCAAATATCGACCAAGAAGAACTAAAACTATTATAACTGCCGAGGTATCAAAATAAACTGCTGGCTTCAATCCGGCCCGATGAAAAATTGAGGGGAATAATGTCGCTACAAGCGAATATGAATAGGCAGATAGAGTCCCGACCGCTACCAGGGTATTCATATCGGCCGTTCGGTGTTTTAATGAAACAAAGGCTCGGCGAATAAAATCCCAACCGACATAAAATTGAACCGGAGTAGCCAAAAGCCAGAGAAAATAAAAGTTTCTAAAAATAGAAGGAACCCAGGGGAATAATTCTCCTAAACTACTTACCAAAATGACCATACCCAGAAGGCTTCCAAGGAGCAATTTCTTCTTAATTAATCGAACCTCTCTTTCTTCTGGCTCCTCAGCAGTTGATTCTTTCTCGGTCAAACTGTCTTGACGGCCGACTGTGTAGCCGACCCCGATGATTGCCTCCTTCAACCTGGTCGTACTGACCTCGGTCGGCAAGAAATCTACCGTTACAGTTGAGGTGGCCAGGTTGGCTGAAGCTTTAAGGACTCCGGGCAAGGATTGAAGAGCAGATTCTATCCGATAGAGCAGGAGGCGCAGCTCATCCCCCCGACCGGAAATTCAGCCCTTTCTACTACGGATTTATATCCGAGCTCATCTATTTTTTTTGTTAGTTCAGCTGGACTGATCTGGGCCGGATCAAAAGCCACAAATGCCTGCCCAGTGGCAAAATTTACCATGGCCTCATTTACTCCTTTAGTTTCTGATAAAACTTTTTCTATTCTCAAGGCACAGCTGGCGCAAGACATTCCTGAGACCTGAAGGTTTAGCTTCCTAACTTCTTTATATCCGAGGGACTTATTCGCCAATGGTCCCCGATTATGGTCGGCCTCTTTTTCTATTTTTTTATCCATCTTCCTTTCCTGGAGAGCTCCATTCTTTTATTATATTATAATAGTTTTAATTAAATTATACAATTCTTATAAAAATAATATAATATAAGAGGAAACTTTAAATTTATATTTGTTTACCAGTTCATTGGCTGTCTATCCCAAGAAAGTCAGCACCATTTAACTGATTAATATGGTGGTAGCAACAACTTATCTTCCCTGGCCTTATTTATTTTTTATTCATCCTTACTAACTAACCTTGGCCACTTTCTGTCTGGCCGGCCACATAGGTAAAAAAAGCAGGTTTGCTTGAAAAATTCAAATATGCTAAAATTTTCTGGCAATCAAGTAAGGAGATAAAATATGTCCGGACATTCGAAATGGCATTCTATAAAACATAAGAAAGCGGCCGTAGACGCCAAGCGCGGCAAGATGTTCACCAAGCTGATCAGAGAAATTAGTGTAGCGGCCAGGGCGGGGGGTGGTGACCCAGAAAAAAATCCTCGTTTGAGAAAAGCTATTGCCGAAGCTAAATCAGTCAATATGCCAGCTGATAATATTAAAAGAGCCATTATGAAAGGAACTGGTCAGTTAGAGGGGGCCGCTTATGAAGAAGTAGTTTATGAAGGCTATGGACCAGGTGGAGTGGCTATTTATGTGACTGCCTTAACCGATAATAAGAACCGAACCGTGGCCGAACTCAGGCATATTTTTTCCAAATTCGGGGGTCGAATGGGAGAATCGGGCTGCGTGGCCTGGATGTTTAAGAGGCAGGGCTATATTGATGTTGAAAAAAATAAAGTTGATGAGGAAAAATTACTGGAAATCGCCCTTAATGCTGGAGCAGAAGATGTCCGCGATGATGGCAGCAATTTTGAAATCATCACCACGCCGGAAAATTATGAAGCCGTGCTGGAAGCCTTAAAACAGAATAATATCGAGATTTCTGCCTCCAATGTTGGTTACCTGCCCCAGAATTATATTAAACTCGAAGGCAAACAAGCAGAACAATGTTTGAGACTGATTGAAGAACTGGAAGATCACGATGATGTTCAATCTGTCTCTGCCAATTTCGATATTGATGAAGAGGAAATCGCCCGTTATTCAGCCGCGAGCTAAAGAAGAATGGCCTGATAAATGAGGGTTCTCGGGATTGATCCCAGCCTCCAATCGACCGGCTTTGGTATAGTCGAAAACAGGGGTAATGGTTTGCAGGCTATAGCTTATGGAATAATCAAGCCCAAACGTCAGGCTGACTTCCCCCAGCGCCTGAACGAGATTCGCATTGAACTGGAAAAACTGATTGATAATTTTGTACCAGAAGAAGTTTCTATCGAAAATCCTTTTTTTGCTCGAAATGTCCGGACAGCTATTTCCCTCGGACAGGTCAGAGGAGCTATTTTGATAGCTGTGGCCTCCAGGCACTGCTCACTTTTCGAATACTCGGCCCTAGAAATAAAAAAGGCCGTTACCGGCTATGGCCAAGCGGAAAAAGACCAGGTCCAGAGAATGGTAAAAATCCTTCTTAATCTGGAGGATGAGCACATGTCCCTGGATTCCTCTGACGCCCTGGCAGCGGCTATTTGTCACCTATATCACCGGGATTTAGCCATAAAAATCAAAGAAAACTCAGAAAACTTCAAGAAAGAAATCAAATGATTGCTTACGTTCGGGGAAAAATTCTTCATAAGAAACCGGGAGAAGTAGTGGTTGAAACCAATGGAGTAGGCTATTCTTTGCTCATTCCTCTTTCCACCTATTTTAAGCTCGGAGAAGCTAGTTCAATGGTTGAACTTCAGGTACATACTCATCTGACTGAAAATTCTTTGACTTTGTTTGGCTTTGCCAGCTTAGAAGAAAAGAACCTATTTCTAAAATTAATTAATATTTCTGGTATCGGTCCGAAGCTGGCCCTGAGCATTTTATCCGGAATCGAACCGGCTGAATTGGAAGAAGCCATAAAAAATACCAATATCAGCCGGCTGGCCATGATTCCAGGCATCGGCAAAAAAACAGCCCTGCGAGTCATCATGGAAATGGCAGATAAAATTGAAAAAAAGGAAAAAATCCTGTCCAAAAAAGAATCCAGAGAAAGAGAAGACCTGGTTTCAGCTCTGGTTAATCTGGGATTCAAGAGAAAGGAATCTGAGCAGGTGGTCGACCTGACTTTATCCTCACTTGGAACCCAGGCTGGCTTTGACCTTTTATTAAGGGAATGCTTAAAAAGAATGTCGAAGATATGATTAAGATGATTAAATAGGAAAGAAAGGAATCAAGAGATAAGATGCCGGCTATCCTGACTCCAGTTAAAACCAGAGAAGATATCCTGTTCGAAGATAGCCTGCGACCGCAGAAATTTGAAGATTTCATCGGCCAAGATAACATTAAGACTAATCTGAAGATTTTTATTCAAGCTGCCCGGAAACGAAATGATAATTTAGATCATGTTCTTCTCTATGGCCCTCCCGGATTAGGTAAAACCAGCTTAGCTTATCTAATCGCCAAAGAGCTGGGGGTCAGCATCAAACCGACCTCTGGGCCGGTGATTGAGAAAGCCGGTGACCTATCCGCTATCCTGACCAGCTTGCAGGACAAAGAAATACTTTTCATCGATGAAATCCACCGGCTTCATCCTTCCCTTGAAGAAATCCTTTATTCAGCCATGGAAGATTTCAGCTTAGATGTGATAATCGGACAGGGACCTGGAGCCCGAAGCCACAAATTGAAAATTAAAAGATTCACTCTGGTCGGAGCTACTACCAGGGCCGGCAAAATCACCGCTCCCCTGCGCAGTCGTTTTGGCATTGTCCACCGTCTTGATTATTACCAGGAAGAAGAATTAAAAAAGATTATCATTCGGTCAGCCAGAATCTTGAGAGTAAAAATTGAAGATGGCGGAGCTGAAGAAATTGCCAGAAGGGCCAGGGGAACACCGAGAATTGCTAACCGGTTGCTGAGACGGGTAAGAGACTTTGCTGAAGTTAAAGGAGACGGACGAATAGATGCCCGAATCGCTCACCAGGCGCTCGACCAAATGGAGGTGGATTCTTTCGGTCTTGATGAGGTCGATCGAAAAATTCTTCTGACTATCATGGAAAATTTTGGAGGCGGGCCCGTTGGCATTAATACCATTGCCGCAGCCATAGAGGAAGAAAAAGAAACTATCGAAGGCATTTACGAGCCCTACCTGATGAGGCTGGGCTTTTTAGAGAGAACTATCCGCGGGCGGAAGGTAACGGCCAAAGCTTACGAGCATCTCGGCTTCAAGCCTCCGGCTGACCAAAAAAAGCTTTTCTAAAAGACTTTAAAAACCTCAGATGACTGAAAAAATTTTTCTTAAAGACTACGATTACCAGTTGCCTCCAGAACTAATCGCTCAGCAACCACTGCCTAACCGTGATGACTCCAGGATGATGGTCGTTAGCCGGGATAAACAGAGTATTGAGCATCGCCAGTTTAGAGAAATCGTCCGTTTCTTTCATCCGGGCGATCTTCTAATTCTTAATGATTCCCGGGTTATCCCGGCCAAAGCTTGGGCTAACCTAAAGAACAAGGAAGGAAAAAGCATCGAATTTTTATTCCTGAAAGAATATAAACCTGGAGTCTGGGAAGTCCTCTGCCGGCCGGCTAAAAAGGTTAAAGAAGGAGATTGGCTGATCTTCGATAAAAACCTGGAAGCCAAAGTTATAGCCCGGTGGCCTCTCGGGCACCGATTGCTGGAATTCAACACTGCTGACGTCCTGGGCAGACTTAAAGAAATTGGCGTTCCTCCCCTGCCGCCATACATAAAAAGAAAAAAAGGCGACCCCAGGTTCAAGAAAATAGATGCTGAAAGGTATCAAACTGTTTATGCTATGAAGGACGGCTCCATAGCTGCACCCACCGCCGGGTTGCATTTTACTGAGGGAACCCTCTCTGAGCTCAAACAGAAGGGCGTAGAAATACTTTATGTCACTCTAAATGTCGGGCTGGCCACCTTCCAGCCAGTAAAAGCAGAAAAAATAACCGACCACCAGATGCTGGAAGAATCTTTTTATCTTAGCCCGGAGACAGCTCAGGCGATAAATCAGGCTAAAAAAGAAGGTCGCCCAATAACCGCCGTGGGGACCACAGTGGTCAGAACTCTGGAGAGCGCCTCGATCGAAGGCCAATTGAAACCCGGAGCCCAGAGCACCCGGCTTTTTATTTATCCGGGATATAATTTCAGGGTAGTCGATCGATTGCTGACCAACTTTCATCTCCCTCGCTCTACTCTGCTGATGCTGGTCAGTGCTTTTGCCGGCTACGACCTGATTATGGCCGCCTACCGAGAAGCCGTCAAGGAACGATACCGCTTCTTCTCTTACGGCGATTGTATGCTGATAATCTGATTCACTTAGCTTTGCGGATTATAAGGGGCTTAATAAAAGCGGCTCAAGGATTGCAAAAAACTAGTCAAGACGGCGATGAAAACTGAGCAGGCCAAAAGTATTGATGACAAGAGCCAGAATAAAAAGCCTTAGCGACTGGCTCTCTATGGAATTAAAACCTACCCCCTTCAAAAAAAGCCCCCGAAGGATAACCAGATAATACCTTAAGGGAATAATGGCAGTTAGCCACTGAAAAAATCGTGGCATATTTTCTATTGGAAAGACAAAGCCGGAAAGAAGAATCATCGGAATCATGAAGAAAAAAGAAATCAGCATGGCCTGTTGCGGAGTCCGGGCCAGAGTCGAAATGAGCAAGCCCAACCCCAAGGTAGAAATCATATAAAGGAAGCTCATTCCTATCAGCAGCCCGACGCTTCCCCGAAGGGGCAATTTAAACCAGAAAGTGGTCAGGGGTAAAATAAGTCCTAAATCGACCGTCCCGATCAAAAAAAAGGGAATTAGCTTGCCAGCAATTATTTCTATTGGTTTCAAGGGAGTTACCACCAGCTGTTCCATTGTTCCCTCATCTCTTTCTTTAACTATGGCCATCGCAGTCAGGATGACACTGATAACCATGAGAAGTAAACCAAAAATCCCTGGCAAAAGGTAATGGCGACTAAGAAGAGCAGGATTAAAGAAAACCCTAACCTCAGGCTGAACAATCACTGGCCGGAATTTAATTGTCAAGCTATCCAACCTTTCTATTAATATTTTCTGGCCAAACATCTGAGTAATCATCTCCAGATAGTTCAACCCGGCAGAGGCCGTCTGGCTATCAGTTCCATCGAAGAGAGTTTGGATGGAAACCGTCTGTCCCGAAGCTAAATCTCTTTCAAAATTCACCGGAACAACAATGGCTATCTTCGCCCTGCCGTAATCAAGATCGGCCTGAATTTCTGACCATGATCTGGCCAATCGAACTTCCTGGAAATAGCCACTGTTAAAAATTTCAGACAAAAATCGACGGCTGGTGGCAGAATGGTCTTGGTCAAAAACAATTGTGGGAATATTCTTGACATCCAGGCTGACCGCATAGCCCAGGATTATAAGCTGGATTATCGGAGCCATCAGAACAACAAATAAAAGCCGGCGATCCCGCCTGATCTGAATAAGTTCCTTTTTTACAAAGCTTAATATTTTTTTCATCGGCTTAGACTCTGACTTAAACGCCTCCAGCTAATAAGACTCATAATCAGGGCATAGCTCATCAGAAACAGAACATCAGCATAAAAGGCTTTAATTCCTACTCCCTTCAGGATAATTGACCTCAAGCCCACAAGAAAATAACGGGCCGGGATGATATAGGTAACTAGTTGAATCAAATGTGGCATATTTTGGATAGGAAAAACAAAACCTGACAGAACAAAAGTTGGGAGCAGCGTCGACAGCCCGGCCATCATAAAAGCCACCTGCTGAGAATTGGCGACGGCTGAGATCAAAAGTCCCTGACTCAAACCACAGAAAAGAAATAATAACAGAATAAGAAGCAGGAGAAAATAATTTCCCTTGATAGCCACCCCGAAAAGGAGCCAGCCGGTTAAAAGAACCAGGTGGGCCCCAATCAAGGATAAAATTAAATAAGGGATTATTTTCCCCAGGATCAATTCCGGCGGCCTCAAAGGTGAGAGCAAAAGCTGTTCCATGGTTCCTTTTTCTTTTTCCCTCACTATAGAAAGAGAAGTGGCCAGAACGATAATAATCATCAGGATAAATGCCATGAGCCCAGGCACTAAAAATTTAGAACTTTTTAGTTCTGGGTTATACCACACCCGGGAGCGATTTTCGAGCGGCAGACTTTCTCCGCTTAAACCAGCCCTTTCCATGAACGACAGATTCAGACCGATAGTATACTGTTGCAAGATAGCATTTAAATAACCAAGCCCGGTAGAAGCACTGGAAGAATTGCTGCCGTCAATTATAATTTGAATTTCTGGAGTCCGACCGGCCAAAATAGTTCGAGAAAAATCTACTGGTATAACTATGGCCAGTCTAATCAGGTCAAGGTTCAACAGGGGATCAATTTCTCGGCTATCTTTTAAGTTATATTTCAGATCAAAGTATTCAGAAGCAGTCACCTTTTCTACCACCTGCCGGCTATATTGGCTCTGATCATAATCAACCACGGCTAAAGGCAGGTGTTTAACATCAAAATTAAGGGCGTAGCCATACAGGATAAGGATAAAACTGGGCAGGATGAGCAGCAAAGTCAAATAAATTGGATCCCGCCTGATATGGAGAAATTCTTTCTTAATGACCGTCAGGAGGCGAAATGGGCTCATCTTACTTGCCTTTTTCCCCGCCAGCTTCCTCCAGCCGCCGAATAAAAACATCTTCCAGCGTCGGGACAATGGGCCTCAAGTCAAAGCGGCCAATTCCAAGGCCATTCCAGCGCTCCTGAATCTGCTTGACCTGGTCAGAACTAATTAACAGGTGAAGCTTTTTACCGAAAAGTGATATTTGCTCTATTTCCGGCTGTTCTTTAAGCCAATTGTAAATCCGGAGCGGCTCGGCAGTTACCAGTTCGAACAGCTTCTCTGGAAAGTACCTTTTCTTAATTTGGGCCGGGCTGCCTTCGGCGATAATCCGGCCAGCATGCATTATTTTTATTTCCTGGCAGTATTCGGCTTCGTCTAAATAATGAGTGGTGACGAAGATGGTTTTTCCTTCGCTGCTCAGGTCGTAAATCAAATCCCAGAATTGCCTCCTGGCCAATGGATCAACTCCACCGGTTGGCTCGTCTAAGAAAATAATTTCAGGCTGGTGAAGGATGGCGCAGGCTAAAGCCAGACGCTGCCGCCAGCCGACAGGCAATTTACCGGTAATTAACTCTTCTTTTCCTGAAAGCCCAATTTTTTCTTCAAGCTCCGCCACTCTCGACTTGAACTTCTTATTATCCAGGCCATAAACCCGGGCAAAAAATTCCAGATTCTCTTTAACCTTGAGATCCCGATAAAGAGAAAACTTTTGCGACATATAACCTATTACTTTTTTTATTTCTTCAGATTGGTGATAGATATCATAGCCTGCTACTATTGCCTGTCCTGAAGTTGGTTTCAATAGACCACAGAGCATCCTGATAGTAGTTGATTTACCGGCTCCATTAGCTCCCAAAAAGCCAAAAACCTGGCCCCGAGGAATAGAAAAACTTATATGGTCAACGGCTACAAAATGGCCAAATTTACGGGTCAGGTTTTCAACTATGACTGCCGATTCCATTAATATCTCCGTTTTCTCGTCCTGGGTTTTCTTTCTTTAACAGATAGATAAAGACATTTTCAAGAGAAGGAGAAATTTCGGCCAGATCCTCCCACGACAGGTTTTTATCAACCAGCGATTTCTTTAGGATTTCTTCCTGGTATTCTTTCGAGACCAGGAAATCCACCCGATCCCCTCTAAGCTGAACATCGAGAAAAGCCCGGTCAGTTTTTAAATGCTGATAAATAACTCGGCTTTCGGGTGAAACCAATTCCAGAACCTTCCCTGGTAATGAGGCGATAAGCTTTTCTGGCGTATCAAAAGCTAATAGTTGTCCCTGATTCATCAGAGCTACCCTGGTCGCTCTTTCGGCTTCATCGAGATAGGGTGTGGTCATCAAAATTGACTTGCCTTCCCGTTGCAAACTAAAAAGAATCTGCCAGAAATCGCGCCTCGAGACAGGGTCCACGCCGGTAGTCGGTTCGTCCAGGAGAATCAGCTCCGGCTGATGAACAAGGGTGCAGGCCAAGGAGAGCTTTTGTTTCATCCCTCCTGAAAGCTGGTCTGCTTGGCGATCTTTAAATGGCCCCAGGCGAGTAAATTCCAGTAGGGATTTTATCAATTCTTCTGGGGAATGCTGGCCATAAAGACCGGCAAAAAACTTTAGGTTTTCTTCTACGGTTAGGTCTCCGTACAGACTAAAATTCTGAGGTAGATAACCTATCCTGGTTCTGAGGCCCGAAGTGAAAGTCACCACTTTTTTCCCAAAAAGTTCAATTTCCCCTGAATCAGGTTTTTCCAGCCCGGCTAATATCCTCAGAGTAGTAGATTTCCCTGCCCCATCGGGACCGACCAGGCAGATAAACTCTTCCCGGCCAATGGTTAAATTAAAATTGCTGACCGCTTTAAATGGGCCGAAAGATTTATTCAGGTTTTTGACTATCAACATAAGGATTAAACCAGTTCCTCAATGAATTTTAAGATAGGCATCAGCCGGTAATCCGGGCTTCAGCCAGCCTTCTGGATTTCTTAGCTCCACTTTCACCCCAAAAACCAGCTTGACCCGATCGTCCTCTGTCTGCACATTTTTGGGAGTAAACTCGGCTTCTGGAGAAATGTAGGTAATTTTCCCGATGAAGTCTTTATCAGAGAAACTATCAATCTTGACTCTGACCTCATCTCCCAGCTTGATTCGCCCTAAATCCTTTTCGCTTATATAAATCCAGAGATAGACGGGATCAAGAATGGAAATGGTAACCAGAGTGGAACCAGGATTAACCAGCTCCCCGGGTTCAACCACTCTTTCAGTTATTACCCCGGCAATGGGACTCGTCACCACAGAATCTCTAATATTTTGTTTTAAAAGATCCGCCGCTTCAGCCTGGGCTAAGCGGGCTTCGGCTGCTCTGATCTCTTCCGGCCGGGAGAAGGCTTTTAATTTTTTAAGATTTTCTTGAGCCTGAGCATATTGAGCTTCCGCCAGGGACAATCGGTTATCAGCATCTTCTTTCTGTTTTTGGGTGACTCCGCCTTGTTCATAGAGCCGATGGAATCTTTGAGCGTCTATCCTTGCCTGCGACAGATTGATCTCGGCTTGCTTTAATTGCTGCTCGGCCTGGCTGATATCTTCCGACCGAGCTCCTTGTTGCAATAATCTTAGCTGGGCCTTGGCCTGCTCGACCGTCGCTTCAGCCTGTTGAAGCTGAAGGTCTAAATAATCATGGTCCAATTCCACTAAAAGAGCTCCTGGCTTGACCACCTGTCCTTCAGTAACCGCAACTTTTAAAACCCGCCCACTGACTTTGGGAGCAATTCTTGACATATGGGCTTCTATCGTCCCATTAGCTTTAAGCCACTCCTGTCTCTCGGAGTGGTGGCAGCTGACTACCAGGAAAATTAAAAGCAGAGGATAAATAAAAAGCTTATGAACTTTAAATGGTCTTATTCCTTTAACTCCAGAGAATCTCATCTTTTTAATGGCCATGTTTTTTTGCCCTCCTAAGTGATCCCGACCTATCTTTTTTGGTTGGCTCTTCAGCGGTAAAAATCCCGTAAAATACGATTCTGATGATTGATGATATTAATTCAGAGGGAGAATAATCATTTTCCAGCACCCAATCGGGGTTAATAAATTCCCCGGCTAAGTAAAAAAACATTTCCAGAAAGATTCGAGCATCAAGGTCGGATTTGATCTCTCCCTGGGCCACTCCCTCTTTCACCAGAGCGGAAAAAATCGGGAATATCTTTTCTCGCCGGAATACCTTTATTTCTTGCCAGATTTCTGGAAGGTGTCTTTGCATATCCCTAATCAATTCTCGGTTGACCCCAGAGAGAAAACGGCTGATAAAAGTAAAAAAAGTAAAAAGTTTTTCCTTGACCTTCAGGTTTTCATCAGTGCTGATAGCTTCCAGCCTGGTCATAATCTCAGTCCTGGTTTTTTTAATTACCGCCTGAAAGAGATTCTTTTTATCGGGAAAATATCGATATAAAGTAGCCTTGCTGATGGCCAGGCGGCTGGCAATTTCATCCATGCTCAAGCGGGTATAGCCATATTTAAAAAAAAGCTCCCGGCTTTTTTCCAGAATCCGGTCCTTAAGCTTCCAATTTTCTTTTGAAACTCTATGAACTATTTTAGTTTTCATAGTTTTATGATAATCAAAGGGCCAACAGTTGTCAAGAACTATTTCCTATTATCATGGAAAGGCCGATCAGACCGGCGGTTAAAATTATGGTCAGTCCAGGAAAACAAAAAAATTTTAAAGGCCGGGGCCCCCCCCAGCCATAATTCTTTCCGGCCATATCTTCTGGTTTTCCAACGCGAAAATAATTGAAATTATTCTCATCTATTTTTCCTAATAATTAATGGTTGACTAAACCCAATAACAGTCAATGAATATCTGGCCAAAAATTTCGAACCAGGCGCTTATCCTTCAATAATACCCAGCGCTGGCGTCGTTTTCCAGCGACCCCGAGTAAAATCGGGGAACTTAACCGGCTGAGAACCCCGGGCCACAGATTTTTCACTCAGAGCTACCACCACGCTCCAGGCAGCCGCATCATAGACGTTCATATCCGTTGGCTGCCCTTTTCTCAAGCATTCGATAAGACGATAATCTTCTATAAAATCCATGCCGCCATGACCCCGGCCTTCGCCCTTTTGAGCCAGTTTCTTCCAGAGAGGATGTTCAAATTCGGCCGCATAATTTTCGATCGGTTCCCATTCATCCTCCGGGCTTCGCCCCTCAATATAGATGCGATCAGGCCATTTTTGAAGAATACCTTTGGTCCCCTGCAGCAGATGAACTCGGCTATAAGGCCGCGGCAGATTGGTTTCATGGAGAAGGAGTATGGTCTTCCCCAGCTTGGTTTTAATTAAGGAACTATTAACATCTCCTAAGACAAACTTTTCTCTGGCCTCAGGTGAATTTGGCCCGAATTTTTCCGCAGCATAAAGATGCAGCCCCATCGATGGTGAGCTCATTGAAACCAGGAAATCAAAGGCATCGCCCCGGTTAATATTCAGGCACTGGGAAATCGGTCCTAATCCATGAGTCGGATAGAGATTCCCATTGTATTTCCAGGAATATTTTCTCCGCCATAAGCCCTCCCCTTCCTTAGAAAATTTCACCGCCCTTAAATCATGGAGATAGCCACCAGCGGCATGAAGAATATCTCCTAAAAGCCCGCGCCTGACCATATTTAAGCTCATCAGCTCCACCCGGTCATAACAGCAATTTTCCATCATGACGCAGTGCTTTTTATATTTTTCCGCTGTTTCCACCAATTCCCAGCAATCCTCTTCAGTCATAGCGGCGGGGACTTCGGTCGCGGCATGCTTGCCATTTTTCATCGCCGCCAGGCATACCGGGACATGCCATTCCCAAGGGGTAGCCGTCATCACCAGATCCAAGTCTTCTTCCTCGCACATCCTCTTAAAATCCCAGGGACCACGGGAATAGCCCTTGGGTTTTGGAAAGCCGGCCTGTTCTACCCACTTTTGAGCTCGGGCCACTTTCTCTTCTACCACGTCACAAATGGCCTTTATTTCCACTCCGTCAATATTAAGATAATTTTGAACATGCACTGATCCCATTCCCCCCACTCCGACAAAACCAACCTTTACTACCTCCAGAGGCTGGCTCGAGAAAAGCGGTCCGTAATCAGAAGCCGGAGCACTCTGGCTAAAAAGCTGGCTGCCTTTAGTTGTTAGCCAAATGCCGGCTGTCCCGGCCAAACCGAGCTTTAAAAAATCTCGACGGCTTTGATTTCCAAAATTAAGCTTATCATCCTGGTTATTCATTTATGTTCCTCCTCTCTTTATTCCTAATATTTTATTGGCTTCCAGGTTGTCTTCTTTTTTCCTCTATCTTTATATCTCAAATCAACAATAAAACTCAACGGCTGGAATTTGATTTTTAAAAGCGATGAAAACCGCCGGCCTGGCCACAGAATTTTAATCGATCTCTTTGCTCTCCCCACTCTTGGAAATTCCAATTGAATAAAACTCTGAAAATATATTCCGCTAAAAATAAATCTAAAAAAAAGTTCGCCTTTGAGGTCTTGACAGAAAAGCGGAAAGCTATTAGAATCATTTTGCAATGAGAGAAAATTTTGGGTATCGAGCTGATTTAAGTCCTAAAAATTTCTCCATTGATTTTTGCCTTCCTTCTTGGTTCTGGGGGGGGGTCGAGGCCCCCCGAGAACTGTCTTTTTACCCCCATTTTTATATTCTAAGCAAATTTAATTTATTTTTTTCTAAATGAAAATCCAAGGAGGATAAAATGAAGAGGTATGCTTCAAGAAATCCAAAATACTTACCGGAAAAGTTTTATAATTTAAAAGCGGATCTCGGAGAATTGCCTCCGCCGCCATTAAATCCCGCCACCCGTCAGCCTTTAAATCCTTCAGACCTGGAAGCTATATTTCCCAAAAGCTTTATCGCCCAGGAAATATCTACCGAAAGATATATTCCCATCCCCTCTCCGGTGCTGGAAGCTTATTCTGTATTCCGGCCTACTCCGCTGGTTTACGCTTCCAGGCTGCAGAAGTATCTGAACACCCCGGCCAGAATTTTTTATAAATATGAAGGAGTCAGCCCGACTGGGAGTCACAAAACCAATACCGCTTTGATGCAGGCTTATCTGGCTAACCAGGATGGCATCACCACTTTAACCACTGAAACTGGAGCTGGCCAGTGGGGTTCAGCTCTTTCCTATGCCGGTTCGATTTTTGGGGTAAGAGCCAGGGTTTATATGGTGAGAGCCTCCTTCCGACAAAAGCCGGGACGAAGAATCATGATGGAACTTTTCGGGGGCGAAGTGATGGAAAGCCCCAGCCCTACCACCGATTCAGGCCGAAAATATTATCAGGAAAATCCAGACCATCCCGGAAGCTTAGGAATAGCTATTTCTGAAGCCGTAGAGGTAGCAGCTAAAAATCCCGAATTTAAGTATTCTCTGGGCTCGGTGTTGGATGCTGTTCTTTTGCATCAATCAATAATTGGCCTCGAAGCCGAGCAGCAGTGCCAGGAACTCGGAATAAATCCTGACCTGATCATTGGCTGTGTCGGCGGCGGTTCCAATTTCGCCGGCTTGAGCTTTCCTTTTGTCCGAAAGAAACTGAAAGAACAAGCCGAAATAAAATTCCTGGCCGTTGAACCAGAGGTTTGCCCATCGATCACCGGAGGAAAATTAACTTATGACCATGGAGATAGTGTTGGGCTAACCCCGCTTCTTTTCATGTATACCCTGGGAAAAGATTTTGTTCCTCCCCCAATTCATGCCGGTGGACTCCGCTACCATGGAATGGCTCCTTTGGTAAGCCATCTGGTGAAGAAAGGAATTATCTCTGCTCGAGCTTACCCCCAAGATAAGATTTTCCAAGCTGCCGAAATTTTCCTCAAAACAGAAGGCATTTTACCGGCGCCTGAATCAGCCCATGCCATCGCCGCCGCGATTGACGAAGCCTTAGAAGCAAAAAAGATAAACAAAGAAATTAATATCTTATTTAACCTCTCTGGTCATGGTTTTCTGGACATCAGTGCCTATGACCGGAGAAAATAAAATTTCGTATTGACCGCTGGCCAGATGGATAATAATTACCAAAGCTAATTTACCAACTTTAAGCCAGCCTGAGAAAAATTTTAAAAGCCGGGCAGGGAAAGTTGCTAATAGCCTTCCCTGCCCTTCTTATAATCCATTTCCAGGGTTTTTCGCGGGGTTATTACTAAATATTGTGCTTCCTAATCCCACGGCCTTAACGCCAAAATATAATTAACTGCCCCTATATTTTTTGTTTGCTGCCGGCTGAGGATTCCATTTTGAGATCTAAATTAATATTTCTCCCTATTGCTTTTCCCAGTTATTTTCTGTCGTTAATTAAATTTCTTCCATCCTGACGGTAAAATGCCTTAGATGAGGGGATTCCCGCACTATTCTCAAGCCCCTGATTTTATCCCGGTTTTTATATAAATCAATTATCGCCTCAGCTACATATTCGAGATGGGCTCCAGTATAAACCCGGCGGGGAATGGCTAAACGGACCAGTTCGAGCTGGGGAAAGATTTCTTTCCCCGTCTTTTTATCCTTGTGGGCAAACATCACGCCCCCTATCTCTACTGCCCTTATTCCTGCCTCTCGATAAAGAGCCACCGTTAAGGCCCAACCGGGATATTGGTGTCTGG
Source organism: Candidatus Aminicenantota bacterium (assembly GCA_002877915.1). Taxonomy (GTDB): domain Bacteria; phylum Acidobacteriota; class Aminicenantia; order Aminicenantales; family Saccharicenantaceae; genus Saccharicenans. The sequence continues at coordinate 1,306 of PNJE01000076.1, read as the reverse complement.
GAATATGAGGTAGAAACCGGTCAGCCAGCAGATAAACGGCATGTCCTCCTACCGGTTTGAAAATGGGCACTCCAGCATTATCCAGAAGCTGTCCGAGGTAAGCGACCTGATTCACTCGATATTCCAGATAATCTTCTTCCAGAACCTCTTCCAGCCCGCGGGCAATAGCTTCCAGATCCCGACCGGCTAATCCACCGTAAGTGGGAAACCCTTCGCTTAAAATCAACAAATTTTTCAGCTTTTCCGCCAGTAGATCATCATCGAGAGCAATGAACCCGCCAATATTGACCAGGGCATCTTTTTTAGCGCTCATCGTTGCTCCCTGCCCATAGGAAAAGATTTCCTGGGTGATCTCCAAAATAGTTTTATGCTCGTAACCCTTTTCTCTCTTTTTAATAAAATAGGCATTTTCAGCAAAGCGACAGGCATCAAAAAATAAAGGTATTCCATGCTGCTTGCACACCTGGCTAACTTCTTTTATATTTCTGACCGAAACTGGCTGACCGCCACCACTGTTATTGGTGATAGTAATCATCACCAGGGGGATACGCTCTGGGCCCTTTTTATCAATAAATTTTTTTAACCGCTCGATATCCATATTTCCCTTGAAGGGATAATCAGAATCAGGGTTATAGGCTTCTTCAATGACCAAGTCAACAGGCTGAGCTCCCCGGATCTCAACGTTGGCTCTGGTCGTATCGAAGTGAATGTTATTAGGCACAAAATCGCCCTTTTTAACCAGGGCTTCAAATAAAATTCTTTCGGCCGCCCGACCTTGGTGAGTAGGAATTACATGATTAAAGCAAAAAATGTTTTTAACTACTGATTCCAAATGAAAAAAATTTTTGGCCCCAGCATAAGATTCATCCCCAATCAGCAATCCCGACCACTGATTATCGCTCATGGCCGAAGTTCCAGAATCGGTTAATAGATCAATGTAAACCTTTTCTGCTGGGATATTAAAAACATTGTATCCAGCTTCCCGGAGAACTATGTCCCTTTCCCGCCTGGTAGTCGGCCTGATTTTTTCCACCATTTTAATTCGGAAAGGCTCGGCTGGCGGTTTTATATGTTTCATGATAATGCCCCTTCTTACGATTTTTTCATCAATGATTTTAATACAAACTGTCTCTAAAAAGAAACCATTTTTTTGAATTCTCTATATCTTTCAATCAAATCAGCTTCGGTCGCTCGAAGGAGCCCGTCCAGGCCGAAATCCTCAATGGCCAAAGAGGCCACTAAATTTCCATAAACGGCCGCCTTTTTAATTTCCCGGCGATTAAACTTTCCCCGGCTATCCAGATAG
>PNJE01000024.1 GCA_002877915.1 Candidatus Aminicenantota bacterium | reverse complement strand
CAAAGATTGAGATTATGTTCAGCCACCAGGATGGCCTTGCCTTTTTTTTCTTGCAGCCTTTTGAGCAAAAAATAAATTTGGAGCTGGTAGTTTAAATCCAGATGGGAGCTGGGTTCATCCAGAGCTAAAATCGGGCTATCTTGAGCTACAGCTCGGGCAATGAGTACTCTTTGTCTTTCTCCGCCGCTGAGCTGACTGAGTCTTTTATTTCTGAGGCTGAGAGTTTCAGTTAGCTCGAGAGCCTCTTCTATGACCGCCAGGTCCGCAGAAGAGATTTCTTTTAGCTGGGCTGGCTGATGAATATACCTGGCCATGGCCACTATTTCTTCTACGGTAAAATCAAAAACAGGCTGGGAAATCTGAGGTACGTAGGCAATATTTTTGGCGATTTCTTTGGTCTTCAAGTGGAAAAGATCTCGACCTGCGAGCCTGATTCGGCCGCTGATAAAGGGAATCAATCTTTGAAGGGCCTTGAGCAAAGTGCTTTTACCGGAGCCGTTGGGTCCACAGATGGCTAAAAATTCACCGGCCTCTAACCTCAACTTGAGATGGCTTAAAACCGGCAAGTGGTTATAGCCGGCGGTTAAATCTTCTGCTTCCAGTAGGCTCATGGCTTCAATTTTCTATAAATATTTTCCCTTAAAAATAAATGTCCTAAAGCAGAGTTATTATAATTTTTCTCTGGGAAATTATCTATAACTTCACTTCTTAGAATTCCGGCCAGGGTCAGCCTGGTTGACTTTTAAGTGGTAGCAAATTATTATTTTAAACTGATTTGCCTTGAGCAAAAATTTTTTCAGGTAAATTTACCCGAACGAGGTCTGTCCGATGAGCGAAGCCTATAAATTTGAAGAAATCGAAAAGAAATGGCAGAAAATCTGGGAAGAAAGAAAAGTATTTGAGGTGAAAGAGGATTCGACCAAGCCCAAGTTTTACTGCCTGGAGATGTATCCCTATCCTTCCGGTCGAATTCACATGGGGCATGTTCGAAACTACTCGATTGGTGATGTGATTGCCCGCTTTAAAAAAATGAAGGGCTACAATGTTCTTCATCCGATTGGCTGGGATGCTCTTGGCTTGCCAGCAGAAAACGCCGCCATTAAGCATGGCATTCATCCCCAGAAATGGACTCTCGATAATATCGATTATATGCGTTCCCAATTGAAAAAGCTTGGTTTTAGCTACGCCTGGTCGAGGGAAGTAAATTCCTGTCAGCCCGAGTATTATAAATGGAACCAGTGGATATTTCTGAAAATGTTTGAAAAAGGACTGGCCTATCGCCGGACAAGCTGGGTCAACTGGTGTCCCCAGTGCCGGACAGTTTTGGCCAATGAGCAGGTGATTGCCGGCCGGTGCTGGCGCTGTGACAGCCAGGTTACCCAGAAAAAAATGGAACAATGGTTTCTGAAAATCACTGCTTATGCCGAAGAACTCTTAAGCGGCCATGAAAAATTACAAAAATGGCCAGAGCATGTTCTTCAAATGCAGAAAAACTGGATTGGAAAGAGTGAGGGAGCTTCGGTCAACTTTGAAGTCCCAGGCATTAAAAAAAGCATTGAAATTTTTACCACGAGAATAGATACCATCTACGGGGCCACTTTTCTGGTACTTTCACCCGAGCATCCCTTAGCCTTCGAGCTTATTTCTGGCTTGCCGGAAAAAGAAAAGGAAAAGATCCAAAACTGGATGGCCCAAACTATTGCTGAATCAAGAGTAAAGAGAGAGGCCAGAGAAGAAGAGAAAATCGGTTTTGATACCGGCGTAAAAGCTATAAATCCATTTACTGGCAACCCCATTCCAATCTGGCTGGCCAATTATGTTTTGATGGATTATGGAACTGGAGCCATTATGGCTGTTCCGGCTCATGATCAACGAGATTATGAGTTTGCCCTTAAATATGGGCTGCCCATTGTTAAGGTTATAGCTCCGGAACCATCCGAAGCTCAACCAGAAGAAGACCGGGCTTTTGAAAGCCTGGGAACGCTTATCAATTCCGGTCCTTTTAACGGGCTTCGCTCGGAAGAAGCCATGGAAAAAATGGCTGCCTATGCTCAGGAAAAAGGCTTCGGGCGGAAAAGTGTTACTTATCGGCTTCGAGACTGGGGAATCTCTCGCCAGCGCTATTGGGGAACTCCCATCCCGATTATCTATTGCCCTAAGTGTGGCCTCCAGCCAGTCCCTTATGACCAGCTTCCAGTTGAAATTCCCTACGAGGCGGAATTTACTGGGGAAGAAGGTTCTCCTCTGGAAAAAGTTGCTAACTTTGTCAATACTACCTGCCCGAAATGTGGCGGGCCTGCCAGGCGCGAAACCGATACTATGGATACTTTTGTAGATTCTTCCTGGTATTTTTTCCGCTATTGCTCGCCTAAGGAATCGAAGCGCCCCTTTGATCCTGAAAAGGCTAAATACTGGATGCCAGTTGATTTGTACATTGGTGGAGTTGAGCATGCCATTCTGCACCTTATTTACTCCCGGTTTTTTACCAAGTATCTTAGGGACCTGGGATTAACCGAAATTGATGAACCCTTTCCCCATTATTTAGCTCAGGGAATGGTGACCAAGGATGGCTCGGCGATGTCCAAATCAAGGGGCAACGTAGTGGACCCGGATGAAATGATTAAAACCTACGGGGCCGATGCCCTGAGAGTTTTCATCCTTTTCGCTTCGCCTCCAGAAAAGGAATTTGCCTGGTCGGATGAAGGATTAGAAGGCTGTTTCCGTTTCATTCTCCGCATCTGGAATCTGGTGGAAGAAAATGAAGACTTGTTTTTCAGGCCCAAAAATCCAGCTCAGGAAAAATTTGAAGCTAAGAGCTATTCCAGCTTATTGAGAAAGCTGCATCAAACAGTTAGGAAGGTGACTGAAGATATTGAGATTCGCTTTCATCTTAATACAGCTATCAGTGCGCTGATGGAGTTGGCCAACAGCCTGAAAAAGGAGAAGGATATTCTCAGGCAGAGCCAGAAAGGAAGGGAGCTCCTGCGGGAGAGCTTGGAGAAACTTATCTTAATGCTTTCGCCCTTTGCCCCCCATATGGCTGAGGAGCTCTGGGAAAGGACCGGGCATAAAACGTTGGTGGCCGAGAGTTCCTGGCCGGACTATGATCCAGAGCTGGCCAGGGAAGAATTGATTACCATTATTGTCCAGGTCAATGGAAAACTGAGAGACAAATTTGAAGTTCCAATTGATACCGACGAGGAAATTTTGAAGGAAACAGCGATCAATCTACCGCGGATCAAAGAAATTCTGGGAGGAAAACAACCTAAAAAAGTGGTTTGCCTGAAAAATAAGTTAGTCAGCTTAGTAGTTTAATCTACAGGCGATGATGAAAATCTGGTTCAGATATATTAGCTTGGTTTTGGTCGTTGCCAGTCTGACGGCCTGCGGTTATCAACTTCGGGGTAGAGGCACTTTTTTGCCACCACAAATAAAAAAAGTTTGTGTTCCGGTTTTTAAGAATTCATCAGGGCGCTATGAGCTTGATCTTAAGCTTACCAAGAGTGTTATTGATGAGCTGGTATCTCGCACGGGTGTGGTTATAGAGCCTGACCGAGATCGGGCTGATGGGGTCCTCACGGGAGAGATTACTTCCTTTAAAGTGGAGCCAATTGATGTTTCTGAAGTCGGAGCTGCCCGCCGATATAAAATTACTATAAGCACTAAAGTTGTCTTTACTGATTTAGTTGATCAAAAAATTATTTTTTCCAATGATAACTTCAATTATGTAGACAATTATGACGTGCCAGAAGGAGTAGATTACGAAACGGCTGAGACGCAGGCTATCGACCGATTAGCCGGAAAGTATGCCCAGCAGTTAGTGGTAAGCTTATTAGAAGGATTTTAAACGATGGAAAAAGAGCCCTGGTCGCAAACCTGGGAGAAGGAAATAACGCTTAAAAATCTAAAGGCTGGTAATTTTTTATACGGAGAACAAGCTGGCTATGCTAAGTTTTTAATTCAGAAAATAAAAGAAGAAGCGCGGGACAAAGGCGAGGAAATTCAAATTAAAAGCTATTTTCTTTTTGAGACTTCCTGGCCCGAGATTCTGGATGAAGCTTCCAATTTGGATATTTTTTCATCTGCTCAGAAAAAAATTTTCATTATTTACTTTCCAGACTACGAAGGAGATGACCAACAGGCTGGCGAGCGGGCTTTTCGTCAATATGTTTCTTCAGACGAATCAGCTATTGAGCGCTATTTCTCTTCTCCGCCCTCTAATGTTTTTCTGATTATTAGCTACCCCGGAAAACTCAGGAAAGGCCAAAAATTACTTGAGTTTTTTTCTGGCCTGGGGAAGAAGTTCAAGGGCCAGTTTGAAGCTAAGGAACTTAAGACTCCCCGCTGGACAGAGATTCTTTCCTGGATTGAAGGGGAAGCCGGCAGGCGAGGCAAATCTATCAGCCGGGAAGCAGCCAAACAACTGTTAGAAATTTCAGGCCCCGATCTTTCGATTCTCAGGCAGGAGCTGGAAAAATTGTGCCTTTATGCAGCCGAGAAAGCCGAAATTAGTCCGGAAGATATTTTGACTGTCTGTGCTTGGCAAAAAACCTATGACCGCTTTGCCATTGAAGAAGCTCTTGAATCAGGTACTCTGGAGGAAGGGTTAAATATAAGCGGGAGGTTTTTTTCTGAGCAGCCCGAGGCCTGGGAAGTTATCAATTTCTTTGGTTGTATCAGCCGCTATATCCTTGCTTTGAATCAAGCCAAGAGAGAGGTAGAGAAATTCAAGGTGCCTGTGAAGGAAGTTTTTAAAAAACTCCATCCTCAAATTATTGAAGGCTGGAGCCTTTTTGAACGAAAATTAAAAGCTTTTGAAAATTGCCTTAAAGCCTTCAGCCAGAAGGACCTGGATGACTTAGTGGCTGAGCTGGTCAGGGTTGACCTCAAGTTAAAAAGTAGCGATCTTGATCCCCGGGGATTAATAGAAACATTTCTTGTTTATTATTTTCAGTTGAGGGATAAAAAGAAAACAGCTTGAGCTCAGTTAGCCTGAGCAGCCATTGCTTGAATAAGCCGGGTCAGCCTGGATTTGTATCTGGAACCGGTATTCTTATGAATGGCTCCCTTAGCCACGGTTTTATCAATGGCTTTGAAGGTTCTGGGAAGCAGCTGTAAAGCTTCTTCCCGCTTGCCTTCCTCTATGGCCGCCCGGACCTTCTTGATATAAGTTTTCATCAGAGACTTATTTCTCTGGTTGATAGCCCGTCTTCTAAGGCTGCGACGATGCTGTTTAATAGCTGATTTGTGCCTAAGAGCCATATCTATCTCCTTTTGAGGCGCATATGATAGAATATCTTGAATTTAAAGTCAACCATTTGTGGGCGAATTGGCCCAGAGCGACCAGAAGGAGATTTTAGCATGATAATAGTACTTCAAAGGGTTAAAGAGGCCAGGGTTGTGGTCAACGATCGGGTCGTGGGAAGTATCGGGCGAGGCTTGTGTCTCCTGGTGGCTATAGAAAAAGGGGATGAAGAGGAGGCGGCTGACTACTTGGCGAGAAAAGTTGTCGAGCTAAGAATATTCTCAGACGAAAATCAAAAGATGAATCTATCGCTCAAGGACGTTGGAGGGGGCATTCTGGCCATATCCCAGTTTACCCTGGCAGGTTCCGTGAGAAAGGGGAGAAGACCAAGTTTTGACCGGGCAGAAACGCCAGAAAAAGCAGCTGCTCTTTTTAATTATTTTTTAGACTGCCTCAGAGAGCAAGGAATCAAAGTGGAAAGCGGTATCTTCCAGGCAATGATGGATGTCTATTTGGTAAATGAAGGCCCGGTAACTTTTATCCTCGATACCAAAGAAAAAAATTTATAAAAAGAAAAACAGACCAGCGAGTTTTTATTGGTTATGGTCATGACCGACCTACATTCGGATAAATCGGAAGATTGATCCAGACAAAGATTAAAAATGAAATCGGTGAAGGGAAAATATGCTTGATTCATTAGATTTGATGGCCAGTGGTAATCAAAAGATTCAAAGATGATTAGCTTTAGCCAGAACCGCAATCAGCTCAACTCGAATGAATTCAACTGGAAGATTATAAAAATAGTTGCCTTTTTTAGTTGACTTTTATTTTAAGGAGCTTAACCTTTTGGTTAACTGCTCGCCTGGGGGAAATATAATCCTAACCCTAACCACTTGAAAGCTGCCCGAGCGACTTATTTAATTATTTAAATTATGTCCAGCAGATGGCCCATCTTTTCTTTTTTGGTTTTAAGATAATTTAGATTTTCTTGGTTAGGCGGAATCTGGATGGGGATCCTTTCGACGATCTCCAGTCCGTAACCACTCAACCCGCGGAATTTTCTCGGATTATTGGTAATCAGCCTGATTTTTTTTATTCCCAGGGCCGCCAAGATTTGGGCTCCAATGCCGTAATCGCGTTGATCGGGCTTAAATCCGAGGCGGCAGTTGGCTTCGACTGTGTCGGCTCCCTGGTCCTGCAGAGCATAGGCTTTAATTTTATTAGCCAGGCCAATGCCTCGTCCTTCATGGTTGAGCATATAAAGAACTACTCCCTGCCCCTCTTTTTCTATCATTTCCATCGATTTATGGAGCTGGTCTCCGCAATCGCAACGCAGGGAACCGAAGGCATCTCCGGTGAGACATTGAGAATGAGCTCTTACCAGAATTGGACGGTCGGGCTCTATTTTCCCTTTGATTAGGGCTATGTGGTGATCGTGATGAATGGTATCTTCAAAAACAGCAATCCGGAAGTGACCGTAACGGGTGGGTAAATCAGCCTCGGCAATTTTCCGGACGAGAGTCTCAGTCCGCAGGCGATAGGCGATAAGGTCAGCTATGGTTAGAATCGGGATTCCATATTCTTCGGTATATTTTTCCAGGTCTGGAAGCCTGGCCATGGTCCCATCTTCTTTCATCACCTCGCAGATGACCCCAGCCGGATAAAGTCCTGCCAGCCGGGCCAGGTCGACTGAAGCTTCAGGCTCTCGCCAGAACTCCGCCTTCTTTGGCTTGCAAGGGGAAAACATGACCGGGGCGAGCGAGATCTTCCGGCCGGGTTTTTGGATTGATGGCTGTAAGGATGGTTTTTGCCCGGTCATAAGCTGAAATACCGGTGGTTATCCCTTCTTTGGCGTCAATGGAAACAGTAAAGGCAGTCCCGAAACGGGCAGTATTTTCGCTGACCATTGGTGGCAACTGAAGTTCTTCTACCCGCTGGCCAGTCAGAGAAAGGCAGATTAATCCCCGGCCGTATTTGGCCATAAAATTAATTATCTCCGGGGTGACTTTCTCGGCGGCGACCATCAGATCGCCTTCGTTTTCCCGATCTTCATCATCTACAATGATAATCAGCTGTCCTCGGCGGACATATTCGAGGGCTTCTTCCACACTAATAGTTTTGGGTTTCTTATCCATTTTCGAAAAGCTCAGGGCCTTAATATTGACCTTTGGAAATAAAATTATACACGTATTTTCCTATAATGTCACACTCGAGATTCACTAACTGGCCGATTCGAAGCTCAGAAAGGTTGGTTTCTTTTAGGGTGGTAGGAATAAGTTCAACCTCGAAATAATCCCGGCCAATAGAGGCTATTGTTAGGCTGACGCCATTGATGGCTACTGAACCTTTTTCTACCAGGAATTTTCTCAGTTCTAAGGGGAATTTTATTTTTATTCTTTTCCCGGGTGCCCGGGGCCTAATTTCCGAGACTTTGCCCAGTCCATCTACATGCCCGGTTATTAAATGACCGCCAAGGAGGGTGTTTAAAGTTATTGGTGGCTCTAAATTTAAGATTTTGCCAGCAGTTAAATGACCCAGGGTAGTTTTCTCTGAGGTTTCAATAGAAAGGTCGAAGCTGAGCCTTTTTTTCTCCTTAGTGACCAGCGTAAGGCAGACCCCATCCACCGCCAAGCTTTCTCCAGGCTGGAGTATAACCGTAAGATTTTCCGGCGCTTCAATAACCAGCTCGGTCCTGTTTTTTCGATATTCCCGGAAGCTTCCAAGATGCCGAATGAGTCCGGTAAACATTAGAAGTAACCTTCTATAATTATATCGTCTTTTATGGAAAAATGTCTGATCTTTTTTAATCTCCAGGAATTGGACACAGTGGCAACCCCCTGGCCTTCAAAGAAAGTCAGGGATTTTTCCCCCCCAATTAGCTTTGGTGAGATGAAGGCGAAGATTTTATCGGCTAACTGCTGCTCGATAAAAGAAGTTAAAATCGAGGCACCGCCTTCTACTAAGACAGAGGATATTTCTCTCCGGCCGAGCTCTTTAAGGACGGCTTTTAGATTAATCTGGCCTTTTCTGGAATTAACCCTGATAATTTCTGCGCCTTTGTTTTTTAAAAATTCTTCTTTTTTGGAGGAAGCTCTTTTACCAGCAAAGATTATTATTTTCCCCTGGTCAGGTTGCTCCAACAACTTAGCTTTCAGCGGAAACCTTAATTCCGAATCAAGAATTACCCGGTGCCATCTTTTCTTGGAAAACCCAGGTAATCTGACCGTAAGAAGAGGATCATCTTTTAAAATTGTATTTATCCCGACCAGCATAGCATCATATTCAGCCCGGAGGAGCTGAACAAAATGCCGGGATTCTTCTGAAGAAATCCAGCGGGAATCGCCCCAGGCGGTAGCTATCTTGCCATCGAGGCTCAGAGCTGCCTTTAAACAAACAAAGGGAGTCCTCGTTTGAATATATTTATTATAGCTTTCATTCAGGAGGTCATTTTTTTCGCTCAGGATGCCGGTTACTATTTCTATTCCAGATTGCTTAAGCCGGGCAGCTCCTTTCCGATAAACCACCGGATTGGGATCGAAAGAAGAAATAACCGCCCTTTTTAAACCGACTTTAACTAAGCGATCAACGCACGGCGGGGGGCGTCCCC